>CAJAYO010000633.1 GCA_903948415.1 uncultured Opitutia bacterium
CGGATCACGGACAGGGGCGAGCCTCTCACTTTCCTGCAAACACCGCTCGAGGTGGGCCGGCCGCTCCGCGGGCGGCGGATCGCCGGTTGTGGCGTGACTCGCTGAGCCGCGCGCGGAGCGCACGGCCCACCTGGGGAAACTGAACGCGGCACGAAACGGAAAGGCCTCCACGGGGCGGGAGACCCGTGTCACGGCGGGCATCGCCGGCTCAACCCGGCGGAAATCGAGTGAGTCCGAAACCCACCCCGTCCGCCTACTTCTTGGCGTCGGCGGCCGGGAGGGTCGCGAACTGGATCTTGGCCACGACGTCGTTCAACCGCTGGCGGAGAATATCGTCTTCCTCGGCGGTCGTCTTGGTGTAGGTGCGGCCCTCGATGACGCGTTCGGCGAGTTCAATGCTGATGACGAAGATGTGGCCGTTTTTCACGAAGAGCAGATTGCCGCGTTTCGCGATCGGGCCGCGGTCCCCCGTGGCCAACTGCGGAACTTTGTCGGTGAACATCGTGCCGCCGGGGATGAGGATGAAGGTGATGAGCGAGCCGTCGAGGGTGGCGGGGATGAACTTCGCGCTTTCGATCTGCACGCCTTCGAAGGCCTGCTTGAAATCGGAGAGCACGAAGTTGCTGAAGAAATAAATGAGGTAATCCTTCGGGCCGCGCGTGGAGTTTTCCCAGCGCTGGGTCGCGTCCTGCGGGAAGGCGGCGATGCTGATGTGGACGTTGAACGCGTCCTGAAAGGTCACGACGTTCGGGGTGTCGGTGATTTCGCCGCCGAGTTCGGGCAGCACGGGGATGGTGACCTTGAAGATGCCGGTCGGGGAGACGTAGGTCTTGCCTTCGACTTTGCCGGCGAGGGCGGCGGATTGCGGATTTTGGGCGCGCGCGACGAGACCGAGGGTGACGAGGGCGAGGGAGAGCGTGAGTCGGAACATGTGGGTGGGCGTGAGTAGAGCGGCGAGCGGGCGGCTTTCAAGCCAAGGCTGGCAGGGCGGCAAACCGCATCCACCAGGAGACCGGAAGCGCTTCGGGCCGCGCCTGCTCTGAGAGCCCGGCGGCGCGGAGAAGTTCCCGGGCATCGGCGGCGTGCGCGGGCGCATGGGTGCGGAGGAGGGCGCCGATTTGCTTGCGGCGCTGCTGGAAACAGGCGCGGACGATGGCTTTCACGGCCGGCGCGAAGACATAGGGGGCGGGGCGCCGCACCAAGTTGATGAGATAGGAATCGACGTCGGGGCGCGGGTGAAAGCAACCGGGGCCGACTTTGTGGCCGGGGGCGTTGTCAAAGGCGGCCTGGAGGAAGACCGAGATCGCGCCGAAGGATTTGGTGCCGGGCTGGGCCGCGTAGCGCTGGGCCGCCTCCTGTTGCAGCATGAGCACCATGCGCGTCGGGAGCGGCCCGGACAGCACGCCGTCGAGCCACGGGGTGGCGATCGCGTAGGGGAGGTTGGCGACAATTTTGAAACCGGCGGCGGCGCGCTCGACGGGCAGCGCGGCGAGCGGGTGCTCCACGGCGTCGCCCTCCAGCAGGTGAAAGCGGCCGGCAAACTCGGGGCGCGTCGCGAGCGTGGCTTCGAGGTGCGAATGGAGCGTACGGTCCTTCTCCACCGCCCAGACCTCGGCGCCGGCGGCGAGGAGCGCGGCGGTGAGCGTGCCGAGCCCCGGGCCGATCTCGACAACGGTGTCACCGGGGCCGACCTCGGCGAGGTCGAGGGATTTGCGGACAATGTTGCCGTCGACGAGAAAATTCTGGCCGAGGAAGCGTTTCGGCTGGTGCCCGAGCGAGGCGAGGAGTTCGCGGGTGGCGGAGAAGGAGAGGGGCATGGGTCAGCGCGGGGAACGACCCTCGTCGACCTCGTAGTAATCGAAAAACGTGACCAGGTCGGTGCGGTGGGCGAGCCCGTCGCCGGCCTTGTTTTTCTCCAGGCTCGGAGTGGCCTCGTCGCGCCAGCCGCGTTTCGACGCGAAGCCGTTCCAGATCAGGACATCGACGTCCGTGAGCGGACGGCCGTGCTGGCGGATCCAGCCGAGGATTTCCTCGTCGGTGCCGCCGGCGAGGGTGCGGGCCTTCAGGTCCTCGTAGTTGATGCGCAGGTGGTGGCAGAGGCGGCCGTCGTAGGCTTTGCCGAGAAACTCGTGGTGGTCGGGGTGGAGTTCGCCGCGGGCGTGCAGGCGGATCTTGTCGAGCGTGCGCGGGAGAAAACAGAGGCCGCCGAGGGTGGCGTAGGCGGAGACGGGGCGTTTGGTCATGGCAAAGGGCTAGGGGGAGCGGAAGGCCGCGATGAGTGCGGTGGGATCGGGTGCTTTCATGAGCGACTCGCCGACGAGGACGGCGTGGGCGCCGGCCGCCCGGACGCGCGCGGCGTCGGCGGCGGTGTGGATCCCGCTTTCGCTGACGGCGGTGACCGAGGACGGAAAGAGCGGGATGAGGCGTTCGCTGAGGCCGAGGTCGGTTTTAAAGATGGCGAGGTCGCGGTTGTTCACGCCGATGATGCGGGCGCCGTGCGCGAGGGCGCGGGCGATCTCGGGCTCGGTGTGGATTTCGAACAGGGCGTCGAGCCCCGCGGCGGCGGCGGCGGCGGCCAGGGTCTTAATTTCGTCGTCGGTGAGCGCGCGGACGATGATGAGGATGGCGCTGGCGCCGGCCTCGCGGGCCTGGAGGACCTGAATCGGGTGGACGAAGAAGTCCTTGCGGATGCACGGGCGCGCGGGCGCGGTGGTGCGGAAATGCGCGGTGACGTCGCGGAGATCGTCGAGCGTGCCGCCGAAGAATTTTTCGTCGGTGAGCACGGAGAGGGCGTCGGCGCCGGCGGTCTGGTAGCGGGCGGCCTGATCGACGGAGGAGGCGCCGGCCTTGATGTCGCCGGCGGAGGGGGAGCGGCGTTTGATTTCCGCAATCACGGCGAGGCGGCCGTCGGTGCGGCGGAGGGCGGCGGCGAAGGACGGGGGGCGGGGCAGGGAGGCGTCGAGGCGCGCCAGCTCGGCGTCGGAGACGGCGCGGAGCAGCGGGGCGATTTCCTGGCGCTTCCAGGCCATGATCTCGGTGAGTTTGTCGGACATTCGGCGTCCACGGAACACACGGAAGCGCCGGAACACAAAGCGGAAAAATTTCCGTGTATTTGCCCGCTGCGGCCGCCACGGTAGCCGGATGAGCGCGATCGAAGAGTTGAAAGTCACGATGGCCCGCCTGCGGGCGCCCGACGGTTGTCCGTGGGATCAGGAGCAGACGCACGCGACGCTGGTGCGTTGCCTGATCGACGAGGTGAGCGAGCTCATCGACACGATCGACCGCGGGGACATCGCGCACATGCGGGAGGAGCTGGGCGATGTGCTGATCCAGATCGTGTTTCATGCGCAGATCGAGTCGGAGGCGGGCAACTTTTCGTTCGAGGACGTGGCGCGGGAGATCAACGAGAAACTGGTGCGCCGGCACCCGCACGTGTTTGGCACCGGCAAGCTCGCCACCTCGGAGCAGGTGATCGCGAAGTGGGAGGAGATCAAGGCGACGGAGAAAAAGAACGGGCCGGTGGCGACGGGCGTGTTCAAGGACCTGCCGCCGCGGCTGCCGGCGCTGATGTTTGCGGAGGCGGTGTGGAAACAGATCGAGAAGAAGTCGCTGCCGGCCGAGGGGGTGGTCGACGCCGCGCAGGTGCGCGCGCTGGGCGAGCAGCTGGACGGGGCGATGCTGGGGAAGAGGCTGTTTGAACTGACGGCGGCGGCGCGGGCGAAAGGCCTGGATCCGGAGGCGGCGCTGCGGTTGTACGCGACGAACGTGATGCGCGATGTCGAAGCCCGCCTCCCACCCGCCCGCTGAGCTTCCGCCCGCGGTGGTCGCGGAGTGGTGGACGCCGTTCGAAGATTTTCTGGCGAAAGAGCGGCGCTATTCGGCGTATACGGTGCGGAACTACCGGCAGGCGTTTGAGGATTTCTACCGCTGGCTGGTGGGGGCGGACCTATGGGAGCGCGGCCTCGGGCAACTCGGCTCGCGGGAAATGCGGGACTTCGTGATCGAGGCGCAGCGGCGGTTTGACCGACGGACGCTGCACAACCATGCGTCGGGGCTGCGGACGTTTTTCAAGTTTTGGATGCGCCGGGAAAAATTGCGGAAGAATCCGTTGCTGGGCGTACCGCTCCCGAAGCTGGAAAAGCGGCTGCCCCAGTTTCTCACGGAGGAGCAGATGAAGCTGCTGCTCACGGGGCCGCAGCGGCTGCGGGAGAACGAGGGCATCGATGAGCCGACGGCGGGGCGGGACCGGCTCGCGATGGAATTGCTCTACGGGGGCGGGTTGCGCGTGAGCGAGCTGGTGGGGCTGAGTTACGGCGACATCGATTTTGAGAGCGGCGTGGCGCGGGTGCTGGGCAAGGGCCGCAAGGAACGGCTGTGTCCGCTCGGCCGGGTGGCGATGGCGGTGATGGTTAAGTTCCGGAACGAGTTCGCACGGGAAAGCGGTCCGACGAGTCCCGTGGTGGTGAATGCCAAGGGGCAGCGGATGGACCCCCGCGCGGTGCAGCTGATGTTGAAGCGCTATCTGGCGCTCGCCGGGCTGCCGCTCGATCTCACGCCGCACAAGTTGCGGCATTCGTATGCGACGCACCTGTTGAATGCGGGGGCGGATTTGCGGCTTGTGCAGGAATTGCTCGGGCACTCCCAGTTGGCGACGACGCAGGTTTACACGCATGTGAGCGTGGCGCGGCTGAAAGAGATTTACGCGAAGGCGCACCCGCGGGCGTGAGACCAACGTCCTTTGGCTTTTAGACTGCAGGCCCGGCCGGTGGCCGGGTTGCCCGCCCACCGGGCGGGCCTAACAGGGCAAAATCGGAAACAGACCGGACGCTGGCCTTACCACGTCAACCGGCGCGGGGTGCCGTTGCCGGCGGAGTCGTAGAGGGTGACCTCGGCGGAGGTGGCGTTGGAGACTTTGGCGAGCGGCAGATCGAGCGTGAAGCGTTCCTGCCGGCTGTCGCGGATGCCGTCGTCGGGCTGTTCGACGACCTCGCGGACGCCGTTGTTGAAAATCACTTCGATGCCGTCGAGCAGCGAGAGCGCGTCGCGGCCGCCGACGGAAAGGATGAGGCGGTCGGCGGAGCGGCGCGCGGTCGCTTCGAGCATTTCCGGCTTGGTGTGGTCGATGACCAAATCGTCGGTCTCGAAGGTTGCGGTCAGGCGGTCGGCGACAGCGCGCGGGGCGGTCTCGGTGGCGATGAGGCGGGTGAAGTAAACCCCGTCGGCCAGGTGCGAGCCGTCGAACTGCGCGTAGCCGTCGCGGGTGTTCGCGGCGAGGTCGGTCCACGCGGTGTCCCCGTCGCGCCGGAGGGAAAACGTGCTGAGCACGGCGTCGCCGTCCGGATCGGTGACGGTCCAGAAGACCACCTGGGCGCCGGGCGCGGGGACGATCTGGCTGCCGAGGAAGGTGGCCTTGCGCTTAGCGTCCTCGTCCTTGGGGCCGGCGGACATGAGCTGGCTGAGGGTGGCGTTGGGCGAAGGCGGCTGTTCGACGGCGGGGATCAGACCGTAATTGGGCGTGATCAGCCGGAAGTCCTGCAGCGTGGGGCGGCGGTTTTGCGGGAGGACGAAGAGCGCGGCCTTGTCGAGTTCGGCGGCGGCGGTGGTGGAGGTTGTATCGAACAAGCGGACGCGCAGTTTGACGTAGCGGCCGCGGAGGCCGTCGGCGCGCCAGCCGCCGTCGGTGGGCGTGAGCGCGGTCCAGGGGCCCCAGCCCTCGAGTTCGTCGCTGCCCTGGCTGGTGCGGAGTTCGACGGTGAGCTGGTCGGTGGAGAGATTGCGCAGACGGTTGAACCGGAGCGCGCCGAGCTGGGCGGGGAGGCCGAGGTCGAGCCGGCGGGTCTCGGCCTCGCGGGGACCGGTGGCGGAGAAATCGAGGAGGGCGAAACCGGGGGCGTTGTTGCGGAGAACGAAGAATTTTCCGGGCGAGCCCGGGATGGCGGTCAGGCCGTTCAGCTGGGAGGAGATGCTGCCGGCGAAGGTGAGGCCGAGGCGGGACTTGAGGTCGTAGCCGAGGAGTTCGCCGAGTTCGCCGCCGGTGATGAGAATCACGTCGCCGTGCCGGGCGAGACGGTAGAAGGCGGTGTTGGCGCGGGCGGAGAGAATTTCCGGGAAGCCGTCCGCCGGGAAATGGACGAGGGTGCTGCGACCGGGGAATTTTTCCGCGGGCGAAGCCGGCACCGGGTCGGCGGGTTTTCCTTCGGCCGGCGGCTTGGTCCCGGCGGAGGGCGTGATGCGCGATTCGCCCGTGGTGCCGGCGAAAACGATCGCGGCGTAGAGGTCGCCGTTGGGCTGCGGGAGGAGATCGGTGACCTCGGCGTCGCGGTTTTCCTGCAGGATGATGGCGGGGAGGGGGGCGTTGGGCGTCGCGGGGGCAGCGGTGAGCGACGGAGAAGCGGGCGTGAAGGTGTAGAGATTGCCCTTGGGGGAGGACCCGGCGACGACGCGGCCGTCGGGAAAGAGGGCGAGACGGCGGACGTTGCGGTCGCGGATTTCGCCGAAGAGCGTGAGGCCGCGCTCGGCGAGGAGGGCGGGGTCGGTGATTCGCTCGGAGGCGATGCCGGCGGCGGCGAATTTTTTCAGGTCGACGCGATAGATGCGGCCGGGATTGCCCGTGGCCGCGAGCGCGGTGTCGGCGTCGAGCAGGAGCAGATCGAAAATGGAATCGACCGGCAGCGGGACCCGGGCCACGGGTGCGCCGTCGCGGACGAGGTAGAGCGCGCCCTTGGGAGACGTGCCCACAAGGACGGAGCCGTCGGCGAGGGGCTTGAGGGCGTAGATCTGCGGGTCGTCGAGTTTGACGACGTCGCGCGAGCCGTAGGTGGCGGTGGCGGCGTTGTAGGTGATTTCGAGGATACGGCCCTCGGAACCGGTGCCGACGAGGAACTTGGTGGCGTCGGCGGTGGATTCGACGCACCAGAGCAGATCGGCCGGGGCGGGGACGGCGAGTTCGGCGAGGATGGGGCCGGCGACGAGGCGGCCGTCGGAGCGGGCGGCGAGGCGTTTCAGATTGCGGCTGGGGACGTCGCGGAAGAAGTCGACATCGGTTTTCTTCGAGAGCGGGTCGGCGCGGAGAGCGGCGGCGGGGGCCGCGAAGCCGAGGCAAAGAGCGAGGACAGAAAAGGCGGACAGGTGCGCACGGAACACCGAGAAACCAGGGCGGGTGTGGAGGCAAAGAAACGTGGGCATGAAAAAGCGAGGAGAGGGGAAGGAAGGGCGGAGCCGGGCTTACTCGACGATGCGGAGGGGCCGGCGGACGGCGGTGGCGGTGAGTTTGCCGGGGAGGACGTGGCGCTCCCAGAGGGGAATCATGGCCGCGCGGGTGCGGAAACGGGTTTCATCGGAAGCGCGCGCGATGCGTTCGATCGAACCGGGCGTCTCGGGGGTCGCAACGGTTTGGTCGCTGAAAAGTTCGGCCGACTCGACGAGGGCAAGGCAGAGGCCGTCGTTGGGGCGGTTGTCGCCGATGGCGGCGAGATAGGCGCCGAAGCTGCGGAGTTCGGAGGCGGAGATGAGGCGCGGCCGGCCGCTGAGTTCGTCGAGGGCGCGGCCGGGGGCGAGCACGACCTCAAGGCGCTTACCGGTCCAGGCGGGCTGGATGGCGAGGTCGATGATCTCGCGCTGTGACGCGCCCTGGAAATCGCGCCAGGAGAGCGTGACCTGGACGGTGTCGCCGGCGCGGGCGCTGGCGCGGGAGAGCTGGAACTGCTCGATGACCACCGTGGGGTTGACCGCGAGCGGCTCGACGGTGAACGCGACCCGGTCGGGATAGGTTTTTTCGTAGGGGTTTTGCAGGTTGGCGGCGAGACCCTGGACGAATTCGTTCAGCCCCTGGGCGAATCCCTGCGGGCCGGCGTAGAGCGTCTGGGTGGCGAGCA
>CAJAYO010000634.1 GCA_903948415.1 uncultured Opitutia bacterium
CGTGTCCTCCGCCCCCGTAAAGCTGGGCTCGAGGGAGACGACCGGGGCCGCGGTGGCTTGCGCCACGGCGTCCGCCACGGTCAGGCCGATCCCGAGCAGCACGGCCGCGAGGCCACGGAGCCCTCGTCCCCGGCCCACGCCACAGCCCAAAGCGGACCGCGCTCCCCGGGCGGGGCATGAACTGGAGGGATGGATAGGCAGGGTAGGCAAAAAGGAGGAAGAAAACCAGTTAGCCAGCAAATTAGTCGTTAATTATTGGCCGACCTTCTGGCCGCGAGTCACTTGGGCGGTGCCCGAGAGGCGACCGGCGTCATCCCAGCTTTTGACTTCCCCATGGGCCAAACCGTCGCGCAACGGGGTTTCCCGCGCCCGTTGGCCGTTGGGATGCCATTCGCGAAACGTCCCGGTGAGCTGCCCCTGCCGGATCTCGACCTGGGATTTGCGCCCGCCTTCGGCAAACCAGCGGGTGCGCGTGCCGTGGCTCACGCCGTGGACAAAGTGCTCTTCGACCTCGATCTGGCCGTTTTCATACCACCCGCGCGAGCGGCCGTGCGCCCGCCCGTCCACGATCGTCACCTCCACGCGGCGCTGCGCCGGGCGCCAGTTTTCCACCAGCAAGCCCTGAAACGGCAAGGTCGCCTTCGGCCGGTAGAGCACGCCCTCGCGCAGCGCCAACTCCGTCCGCAGCGCGGTGTCCGGCGGCGGACGCGTCGCCCCCCCCCGCCACGCCCACACCCCCAGCCCCACTCCGGCCAACAGCCCCAGCCACAGGAAGCGAAACCGGTTCTGGAGCAGCTTAGCGCGCATACAGCCGGTAGAACGCGGTTCCGCCCGGCGGCAAGGGCACCCAGACATCTTGTACGGTGACGGTGGTCGCGGCGAAAGCCGGGACCAAGGCGCCCGCCGCCGTGCCCACGGCAAAACCTTGGTCCTGCCAGGTCTGCAAATCGGTCGAGGCCTTGATCGTGTAGGTCCGCCCCACCGCGACCGCGAAGCGCAGGTGCGCGAAGCCGTTCACCGCTTCGACCACCGTCAGCGCCAGCCCGTCGAGCGGATCCAGCGCATAGGTGCCGAGGAGATACTCCTGGTTGTTGGTCAGGCCATCGCCGTCGACATCATCCCCGGGCTTGACGTCGGCGAGGGTCCGCAGGCGGCCCGTGCGGTCGTTGTCGATCAGGAGTTGCTCCCACGCATCGGGCAAACCGTCGTTGTCGCTGTCGACGCCGAGCGTGAGATCGAGGCGGGTGCTGGAGCCGGGCAAACCCGTGGTGGGCGCCAAGCGGGAAACCTGGATGGGCACATAAGCCATCTGGCCCACGAGCACCCGAATCGTGAAACCCACCGTCGGCATCATCGCGGTGGGCTGGTAGTTCCCCCCCACCGTGCCAGAATCCATCGGCACGCGGACGAGATAATTCACCCCCTCCTCGGCGCTCGCGGCGACGGGGCCACGCACGACCTCCCCGGCTGCCTGGCTCACGATGACCCACGCCGAGTTGGCCGGCAAAATGCGCCCGCGCTCATCGCGCACCGTGCCGTAAAGCGTATAATCCGGAGCCGGCGGATAGGCCCGGGCGACCGACGCGAGCATCGTCAGGACGAGAAAGGAAGAGCGCAGAATCATGGTCAGTTGCCCGCAGTGGAGTAGGTCTGGAAGTGCAGTTTGATGTCCTTCACCGTATCGATGAAGACTTGAAGGCCTTGGTTGGGATCAGCCAGCAGCGTCTTGCCGGGGATGATGATCTTCCACTTGCTGTTCCACACCGAGCGGCCGACGAGGCGGGCGTTGGTGAAGCCGAGCGCCGAGCTGGGCGCGCTATTAAACACGGTGCTATCGGGCACCGCGCGGAAGGCCTGGTGCTGCCGCAGACTGAAGGCTTCCGTCAGCGATTGGTCGGACGACCACGTCTTGGCGGTCGCAAAATCGCCCCCGCCGATGTTAAACGGCAAGGGGATCGCTTGGTCGCGTACGGCCCACGTGCGCACCACGCTGCCGCCGCCCAACGGCGAGCGCATGGAATCCATGCCCGCCGGAATCAAGTAAACGTAGGGCGTCGCACTGAGGGCCGTGGCGCTCGTGTAGGCGGTGTAGGGGTCCTGGGGCGAGGTGCCGCCGATCGACGTCACCACGTTCGTGGTGGCGTTCGGTCCGACCATGCCGGAGTAGCCGGTGAAGGCGATGCCGGAGGAGCGGATCTTGGTCGCAAACGAGGTCTCGCTAAAGGTGCTGTCGCCACCGGCCAGGAGCTGGCCGAAGAAATTGTAGCCCGGCGAGATCGTCGTGGTGAATTCCAGAATCAGGCCCGGCACCGAGAGCTGGGCCGAGAGCCCGAGGTTGAGGCAGTAGCGCGCCGCATCCGGGTCGTCCATCAGGTTGTCGCGCCGCGCCGCCTGCAAGACCGCGCGCCACGCTTGGTCACCCGCGGCGCCGCTGAGGATGCGATAGTTTTCCGCGCGCAACGAGAAGGTGGTGCGGTAGCCGTCGGGGTTATTAAACCCGAGGCGCGTCTTCGCCACCGACCAATCGGCGTTCAGCTGGGCGAGGGCCCCGGCGAGCCCGGGATCGCCCGTGGTCGAGCCGCCCACTTGGGGCACCCCGGCCACCACGACCCCCGGCGAGCGGGCCTTGACGATCTTGTCCACAAACGCAGCCGCCGCGCTGTTGCCGGCCGTGTTTAACAAACCCGTTTCAAAATCGTAGGCATTGGCCGCGAGGTAGGCGTAGCGGGAAGAGAGATCGAAGAGCTGTTTGTATTTTTCCAGCGCCTCGTCACGGAAGGCCCGGAAGGCCAAATCCTTCGTCCGGTAGCCTTGCACGAGGGCGGCGGAGCGTTTGCGGAAGGTCTCGCGCTCCACCTGGAGGCGTTCGCCCACGGCCAGCAGCGAATAATAGTCGCGCTGCGCCTGGTCGTAGGCCCGGAGCGCCACGTCCACATCCCGCTGGCCCGCGCCCATGTCGGCCAACGACGTTTTCAACCCAAAGATTAACTGGGTGTTTTCAAACGTCCACGCGATGTCCAACTGTTCGATCTCCTGCAAACGCTCCAGGGACATTTTGGTCTGTTCGGTGAACAGCTGGGAAATCTGCAGCGTCATGACCGCTTGGTCGCCGATAAAACCGACCGCCGCACCGGCCGCCTTGATCGCGGCGCGACCGCCGGACAGCGGATCGGCGATCACGCCGGCGGCCACGCCAGCGATCACCCCCATCACCGTCGGCATCGCCTCGCTCCCGGCCTCTTTCAACTCCTTGTTCACCGAGTTGATGGTCTCGGTGATCAACTCGGCCGTGTGCAGCGCCTGCTGGATCACCTCAATCGTCGTGAATTTGGCCTGGTAGCCGACCAGGAGCCCTCGCTCGGCTCGATTCCGGTTCGTGGCCGCCACAAACATGCTTACGTTCGCCTCCAGCGTATCCTTGAGGCCAGAGTAATTCTCCAGCTGCGCCCACAGCAAAATCCGCTGCTGGAGCACATTCGAGGCCGCCGTTTGGAGCTTGCCCGGGCTTTGCCGCCGGCCGGTCCACGTGTCCGGTTTGCGAAACGCCCCCGAAGCATCCAAATGATACGTCACGGATTGATCTTCGTTGTAATTGATGGTGCTCGGGTTGGCGTCGTTGAACGTCGGGTTCAGCAACACGCTATAATCCTTCGCCTCGGAGGTGACCAAACCCTCGGGAATCGTGAGATAACCGAAGTGCAACAGATCGGGACCGGCGTAATCCTGCACGTAGGTCTTGCCCGGCCCAATATCATCCGGGTAGGGCGTGCCGTAGAGCTCGATCAACTGGTTCGTATAGGCCTGCTCCTGCAAAATGATCGCTTCGCGCGCCGCCGCCAGACTGTCGCCCTGCTGCCGCAGCAATTGGGTGGAACTCTTGGCATTGTTAAAGGCCGTGACCGTGTTTTGCAGCGCCTTGGTGGCGCGGTCGTAAATCTGCTCGAAATGGGTGACGCCGGCATCGACGGCGGCCGGCGCCACGTCGAAGGCCAGGGCGCCTTCCGCCAGCCCGAGGGGATTGAGGTGCGCGTCGGCGTTGGTGAGCGACTGCTGAATGGCCGTCGCCTGCGCGACCAATTCCTTCAGCTCCGGCACCGTCGTGCGGTCGATGATCTGAATGCCTTGGTGCGAGGGGTCGGGATCGACCGCCGGCAGCATGGAGTTGCCGGTCAACCAATGGAAATAGGCCCCCTGCCCGCCCCGGGTGCTCCAGTCGTCCACGCCCCAGCGCCGGCTCACCCCACCGTTGGTGAAGGGATCCTTGAGATTGGCCCAGGTGGTGACGGCGGAGGCCGTATAGGCTTGGCGATACGTCAGGTCCACGGTCAGGGCGGCGGCGCGGGCCAAAGCGACGGCGGCCGTCGCAAACTTCCGCTCGTCCAGATAATCCACCGACACGGGCTTACCCAAAATGGTCACGGCCTCAATGCGGGGCTGCCACGAGAAGTTGCTGTTGGCCAAAAGCCCGTAGTAGCCGGTGAGGGCCGTCAGATAGTGGCCATAGGCATCGCCGTGGCCCTGCGGATAAAGGATGGCGGCATCGGCGGCACCGACCACCCCGTCGGCGTTCATATCCTTCATGTTGTAATTCAGCGCATAGATCGCCTCGCCGGACGAAATGCCGCGCGTGTAATTCCAGACGAGGCGATTGTAAACGGGCGTCACTTGCGTGCCCGGTTGGAGCACATTGTCGCGGCCGCGCAGCAGCGCCAATTCCTCGTCGATCACGCCGGGCAATTGCCCCTTGAAGGCGAAGAGCGAGGTCGAGACGTCGCCATAGGTGCTGCCGTTGTCCGTCCCGTAGGCAATGGTCGGGTTGGCCGCATCCGCAAAGGCCTCGTTGCCGTGGATCACATAAAGATCCGACAGGTAGCCCGCCGCCAACAAGAGGGCGTCGTTCGCCGCCCCGTAGTTGATCGCCGGCGTGCCTTCAATCGACAGCATTTTGCCGCGGCGCAAAATCGTCTCGTAAATCTCGATCAGCCCAAACGCATTGATATTGGAGAGACTCAGGGCGATGTCGCCTTCCCAGCGCTTCCCCGCCTGCTGCACCAAACTCACATCGGTGTTGATCGCATTATTGAACAAATCCGTCACGCGTTGCCCGAAGGGATTAATCCCCGCCAGCGCGCGTTTGATCCAGCCTTCCGCCAGCGCGGGCTCCGTCCATTGCGACCAGCCACCGGGGTTGGTCGTCGCCGAGGGCGACACGTAGCCCGCGTTCGTGGTCAACCGTGCCCGATACCGCATCGTCAGGTAATTGTCCGTCAGCGTCAGCAGACTCGTCCCTTCGATCACGTGGCGCACCTTGCCGACAATGGAACCGGTCGTGAGGGTGGATGCCGTTTCCGTCGCGGAGGGCGAGATCGCCAGCCACTGGCTGGTATCGAAACTCGCGACGAGGCCTTCGAGCCTGGCGTTGACGCTCGAGCCCACCCCCTGGTCGGAATCCGTGTAAAGTTCGAGGGCGAGCACGTTGCCCGTCGTGCGCAGGAGCGCGGCCGGCACTTCGACGAGCAGGGGCAGCGGGCTGAAGCCGTTGCCCGGCGAGGGCGAGGGCGTGGAATTGCGGGCAGGGTCGCGGTTGACGACCGCCACGAGCGACTCGTTCAGATAAATCTCCGCGCCATCCCGCGCGTTTAACTGCACGCTGAGGTAGGCCTTGAGCGGCACAGTCGTGATATCGAATTGCTTGCGCAACACCGCCTGCGGCCTCGTCGTGCCGTGGTCCGCGGTGTCGAGGCTGTCGCGGATCGTCACGGCCGCGGGCGTGCTCGCCGGGACCCCGGCCAGCGTCGTGTTCGGCAGCCGCAGATCGGCAAAGGCGGCCGGCGGCTGGTTGTACGTGGCCCAGCCCGACGCATTGCCGAGGAGGACGCTGGCGGTAAAGGTGTAGAGGACGGGCGGGGCGCCGTTGACCGGCGGCGCATACTTCCACTGAAATTCATAGTCCTGCGGCTTGCCGGTGAAATCGAGGGAGTGCTGCAACGTGATCTTTTCGTCCAGCGGGTTCGTCGGGGCGATCACCTTGAGCTCGCCGCGGTACAGCGGCGCCACCACCTTGAACACATTGAGCGACACCGGCTCGTCCACCGGCGTAAAGGCCTGGCCATTGCCGACGCTCATGACGACGTAGCCGGCCCCGCCGCCCGAGGCGTTCAGCGCGTAGGAATCCACCGCCGTGTCGTCATCGATCACGGTGGCCACGGCGGTGCCGAGCACGGACTTCGTGGGGTCGGCCCGCGTGGGCGCCGTCGTCGCGCCCACATCGACGATGTAGGTCCCGCGCTTGCTCGGGTCTTCCATAAAGGTTTCGACCTTCGTTTGGAGGCCATTGATGGCCGTATCCCACGCGCTCTTCTTGAGGTCGCCGCTATCGGCGAGCCCTTTGAGGGCCGTCACATCGTCCGTGCTGAGGATATTGACGAGCAGGTAGTCATCGCCCAAGGCCTCCTGCTTGAATTGCCCCTTAAACACGAGGGCCCCGAGCTGGCCCAGCGTGGGATCGAAGTAGAAGCGTTGGATGAGATGTGGCGGCAGGCGGGTGAAGTAGGTTTTCCCCTGCAGCGTGTCGGTGGCGATGCTGTCGGGCAGGCCCGCCAGCGTGGCCGTGGTCAACAGCGTGGTCTTGGCCCGCGTGGGATCGAACAGCTCGACGCTCTTGAGCGCGCCCGCCGTGTCGCGCGCGATGGACTGCTGGTAGATCACTTCGGCACTGGTTTGGCCGCGGACCGCCGGCAGGCCATTCTTCGGGTTGGTCAAGGTCTGCCCGATGAGGAGCTGCGGGGCCGACGCCGGCCACAGGGGCTTAAAGACGATGGGCAGCGGCTCGCCCGTCAGCGGATTGTCCGTGGACACTTTGCGCAAATAAGGGACGATCGTGCCCAAGGCTGGCTGGACGGTAAGCTCAGGAAACCAGAAGCCCGGTTGCGTGGGGTAAAAATACCGCATGGCGAAGGTCGCCGTGGTGGCCCCCGCGTGCATGCCGCGGTACACCCACGTCGTGCCCTTGCGGTCGAGCCAGGTGAATTCGCCGTACACCGGCGCAGACTCGTTGAGCTTCGACGTCGTCAGGCTGGCGAGCGCGGGCGCATCGACCACCGTGGGCGGCACTTCGTGGTTCGCGACGCGTTTTCCGGCCTTGGGCGTGGGAAAGGTCCACTGGGTGGACGTGGCAAAATACGTTTTCCAATAGGTGTCCACCGTGGCGCCCGCCGGGAGCGTCGCCGACTGCACGGGCAGCGGCAGAATGGGCAGCGGCATCGGGGCCTGCAGGACCTTGCCCGCCACCGCCTCGTAGCTGAAAACAATGCCGTTGAGCGGCTTCTCGCGCAGGACCTTAAAGACGGCCATGGCCGGGCGTTCGTCCGCCTCCAGGTAGTCGATCAGCACATACTTGTCGGACGAGGTGGCGAGGAGGTTGAGGTCGTCGCGCAGCGCCCACGCGCGGCCGTTGATCATCAGGGCGTGCTCCTCGTTGGGGTTGTAACCGGGCAACGTGGAGTCGTTTTGCGTGTAGATGGCGCCTTTCGCCTGCAAAGAAGGCAGGTCGCCGGAGCCCGCATTGCTCGCCAGCACGATCTCTTGGGGGGCCGTCGGCCACGCCAGCGCGTACCGCTTCACCACCGAGGGCCAGTAGGTGGCGGCGAACGCCGTCCCCACCGGGGCATTTTTTTTATACCACCACACCTCCAAGGTGTTTTTGCCCGGCAGGGCGTTGACCCCGATGATGGCGCCCTGCTTGGCGTTATCGAAGCCCACGACGAAGGGATCGAGATAGGCCTTGGCATTGAACGCCGTGCCATTGGGCACCGGGCGGATATAGCCGACCAGGGCATCCGTGCCCGCCGGCGGGAGAATGCGCTGGCCCACCGTGGCCGGCTCCAGCGCGGCATAGGTGGAAGCCGTGGTATCGAGCTCCGAATACACCCGCTCAAACCAGATGTGATTGCCGTTCGTGTAGCGGATCAGCGAGCGGCCCACCGGGGCGGCCGCCGTCACCGTCGTGGAAAAACGGAAGTCCTGCGAGACGGTCGCATGCGCCTTGGTCGGATCGTCCTGATACACGAGCATCGGGCTGTCGGCCGAATTGAGCACCACCGAGGTCGCGGTGCTGGGATCAAGGGAACGCGCATAAATGGAATAGCGCGCGCGATCGGCCGGCCATGACAAAATGTAGCCGGCATAATATTTGGGCCAGAGCAGCCCCAAATCGCCCGCTTGCTGCCAATACATCAAGACTTCGTTGCTGGGGATTTCGACCCCGGCGGAATACAGCGGGGTCGTCACCCGGATCGCAAAGAGCCGGAAGCCCGTATTGGCGCCCTGCGCCACGGCCTGGTGCAAGAAGGCCCCCCGGCCATCCCCATCGGCGGTGCCGGCGATCACCGCCGGCACCAACCCGCTCTCGCCGTTGATCGGGGGCAGTTCGTCCCCGATGGAGATGCGCTCCGTCCGGGGCACGACTTCCTTGACCACCTCCACGATCTCATAACCGAGAAACTGACGGCTCACCCCGTCGCTCTGGATCGCGCCCAGAAACTCCACAAAGACCCGCCCCTCGGCATTGTAGGCGTGGATGGCATTGTCGATGGGACTGAACCAGAGGGTCCGCTTCGCCACCGTGAGATCAAGGTCGGGGGAGGCCGTTTCGCCCGGGCGCACATAGTTGGCGGCCACCGTGGACGGAAAGAGCGTGTTATAGACGATATTTACCGTGGACACCCGCGAGCTGGGCACCTGCACCAAGGGGGCCTTGAAGCCGTTTTCCGTCCAATACATTTGTTTTACCGGTTTCACCGGCGAGGCCGAGATCACATATTGGCGGGTATTGGTCACGCCGGAGACCCGCTCCACCCACACGACATCGATCACGCCGGGCTGGGTCGCAAACACCTGCTGCGCGTGGGGACTGTAGTAAAACCGACCCGTGGTCGCATTCTGCGGCGCGGGCAGATACCATGAACTCAGTTCAGCCACGGTCAGCGCCCGGCCATTGGCGGCGTAGGCCGGGGGCGTCACTTGCGCCCCGAGGGCGAAGGCCGTCTGGCGCATCACCAGCGGATTCGTCATCCGCACATACTCGAGCTGCACCCCTTCCCCCGCCTTCACCGTGCCATCCGCATTCTTCGGGAAGCCTTTCGGCTGGAGCAACGACGACGCCCCGGCCACCGTGCTGCTGCTGCCCGCCAGCAGTTCCGGCGCGGCCACCGCCGCCGCCGTCATGATGACCTTCGAGACACTGTAATCACCGATAATAAACCGGCCCGACACGTGGTCGCGGGTCAGATAGGTCGGATTCACCAGCGCCACCCCGCTGCCCGGGGTTTTCAGATCCCACGTGCCCGTCGCGGCGACGGCCCCCGTGGCCAGCGTGTACGCTTTGTAGGAGGCGCCATAGATGAGCCGAAAGAGATGCGTGCCGTCGGTGGCGAAACCGTGTTCATCAAACGTGGCCGTTTCGGAGAGGGTGTGATCCTGACTCCACGTCAGCCTCAGCCCATCCGACGACAACGAGAAAAACCGCACCGTGAATTGCCCGCCACTCGTGGGGCCCACCGTACCGAGGCGGCCGTCCGGCGTGGAGATCAGATTGGCGGCCATCCAGCCATTGCCGCTCAGCAGCGGAGCCGCGCTGTCGCCGCTCACGGGCAGGCTGGACCAGTCCTTGGTCGAAATCCGATAGAGCGTGCCGCCGTTGCGCGCATACAAATAGCCCTTCGCCCACGTCATTTCATTCGAATCTCCGGCGAGATTGGCGACGGGGTTGACCGCCACCCGCGTGCCGTCGAATCTATACACCCAGATCGCCGCCGTGCCTTGCTTCACGTAGAGGTATTGGCCATCCGAGGCCAAGCCATACAGCGTCGCGGCGTTCGCCAGCGTGACGCCGGTCGAGGTCGCGGCGACGAAGGGCGCGGCATTCGGCTGCGCCCCCACCGATTCCATGGCGATGGCATCGATCACGGTCGCCCGGTCGGCCACGCCACCGATGCCTTCAAACTTCAAGCGATAGGTGCCGGCGGTCGCGACCGTCGCGTTGGCCGTGGCAAAGTCCCGCCACTCCGTCTGGCTGATGGCCGTATCCGGCCACGAGGCCAACAGCGTCGTGCCCAGATACAGGCGCAGCCCGTTATCCAGGGTATCGAGCCGCCCCACGGCTTTAAAGCGGATGCTGTAGGTGCCCGCCGCCAAATACACGTCTTGATAAAGCGATCCGCCGCCCTGAATAAACGCCCCCTGCTGGCCGTCGACGGCCGCCGGGCTAAACCACGTGGACCGGGTGGTGAGACCCGCAGTCGCCATCACCCAACCGGTGTCCGCGGGGCTGTAATTGGTCCACGACCCCGCGGTGAGGACGGGGGTTTCGAAGCTGGGATTGGTAATCGTCACGCCGCGGCGGTAGGTGCGGGCGGTCTGCCAGCCGCCGAGAATCGTCCCCCCCCTGAACTGGCGCGGGCTCGGCGTGCGCGCATCGAGGTTGATCGACGGCGCCGGTGGCGGCCAGGCGCTCGCGGGCTGCGCCGAGAAGATATTGCGCACGTCGTTTTCCAGTGAGGGCGGGGTTTGGGCGCGCAGGCTTCCCGCGGCCGCTAGGCCCATGACGACTGACCACCAGCACAGACGAGAAGAGATTTTCATCAGAAAAACAACGCGAACTCCGGCAACACTGAATACGGGCCTTTAATACTTAATAAAATAATACACCGAGATGTTCGTCGGGTAGGTGCTGGCCCCCCCCGTCGCCCCAATCGTCCCGTTGGGCACCACCGTATGGGTATGCGCGCCGTCAACGGGGATGGCGGTCGGAGCATTGATGATATCGGGCTCAGTCCCTGAAGCACCGTTATCTGTGCCCCTAGCGGTCAACCCCTGCCCGGACACACTACTACTAATCAGGCCCCAGCCCCCTTGCCTCACATAATCAGTCCAGCCGGCGGTCGTATCCCGCTGATTATATTCCCTCACCATGTGGTCGTGGGCGCCAGTCGAGGTCGTCCCGGAGCTGTAGCCCGTAAACGTGTGCGTATGCGTGCCGAGCGCCGACCACTGGAACGATCCCGGCGCATCCCCGCCGTTGCCCCCGGCGTAATGCGCGATTCGAGCGTTGCGTTGGTCATCATGGCCGACCCCACCTCCACGGCGCGCAGAAACTTGCCGCGCAAGTCAGGTAAATTAAACGACGTGGCATTCGGCGCGCCATGGTTCGCGCCGATCACCGCAAAGAGATCGACCGCGAGGATATCGGTGCGCGTTTTTTGGGCGCCATCACAATACCAATAGCCCGCCGGCCAGCCTCCATAACTGTTGCCAGCCATCGCGATGATCGTCCCCACGGGCGTCTTGTCGCGCGTATCGCTGACGACCCACCATTCATTTCCCCCGGTGTTCTGAATCGTAATCGACTCCCCGCGCACCTTCAACTTGATGCGATCGCCGCCCCCCGTGCCCCCGCTCGTGGAGAATGCACCACCTATTTGATACGCGGAAGCCCCCGAGATCGTGCCGCCGGCCGGAGCCAGCACCTGGACCACGTTCTGCGAGGTGTCGGTCTTAATGATGAAGTATTCGCGCCGGGTCGTGACGGCGGGCAACGTAATATTCACCCACCCCGAGACCGCGTTGGCGGCAATGGTGTGATTATTTTCATTGAGGGTGAAGTCCCCCGTGGTGAGCGTCTGGGTCGCATAGCTGATCGCGCTGGCGTTGATCGCGGACGGCGTCGCCGTGGCGCTGGGGTTGAGCACGAGGCGCTCGGCGGTCACGCTGCGGTTGGCACTGTAGGCAAAGGGCGTCGCGAGAAACGCGAGCCGCGGCAAAATC
>CAJAYO010000635.1 GCA_903948415.1 uncultured Opitutia bacterium
CAAGCCCACGGCCTACGAGCACATCACGAGCTACAACAATTTCTACGAGTTCGGCACCGACAAGGCCGAGCCGAAGGTCTACGCGAACCGGGGCTGGAAAACCGAACCGTGGACGGTCGAGGTCACGGGTCTGGTGAACAATCCGCTCAAGCTCGACGTCAACGACCTCGTTGAAAAAATGGGCGGGGCCGAGCAGCGCGTGTATCGGCTGCGTTGTGTGGAGGCCTGGTCGATGGTGGTGCCGTGGGATGGTTTCCAGCTGTCGAAACTCATCGCGCTCGCCGACCCGAAGTCCGAGGCGAAATTCGTGAAATTCACGACCTTCCTCGACAAGGCGAGTTCCCCGGGCCAGCGCCAGGGCAACCTCGATTACCCTTACGTCGAAGGCCTGCGCCTGGATGAGGCGATGAACGAGCTGTCCTTCATCGCGACCGGGATTTACGGGAAGCCGATCCCGAACCAAAACGGAGCGCCGCTGCGGCTCGTCGTGCCGTGGAAGTATGGCTTCAAGAGCATCAAATCGATCGTGAAGATCGAGCTCACGGACAAGCCGCCGAAGAACACGTGGCAGGTGCTGCAGGCGAGCGAATATGGTTTTTACGCCAACGTGAATCCGACGGTCGACCACCCGCGTTGGACGCAGGCGAGCGAGCGCGTGATCGGCGGCGGCCTCGGCCGCCAAAAAACGCTCATGTTTAACGGCTACGAAGCGCAGGTCGCGTCACTCTACAAGGGCATGGATCTGCGGAAGTTTTACTGAGGGTGGAGCGCGTTGACCCAACGCGCTTGTTGTGAAACCGCCATCACTCGAGCCAGCGCGTGGCGGTCAACGCGCTCCACCGTCCAACGATGATTGAAAAAATCCTCCGCTCGAAAGTCGTCGTCTGGACGGCGCTGGTGCTGCCCGGACTCTGGCCGCTGTGGCCGATCTTGGTCGCGAAGGATCCGAGCGTGACGGCCGATCCGTCCAAATACGTGCTGCACCATTGGGGGTTTGTCGCGTGCCTCGTGCTGGCGGTCGTCCTGTCGTTTTCGCCGTTGCGCGTGTTGTGGCCGAAGTGGGGCGTCGCGCAGGCCCTCAACCGCCACCGGCGCCTCGTGGGCGTGGCGGCGTTTGTCTACGCGGCGCTGCACCTGACGACGCACCTGATCTACGAAGGCGGCTTCGAACTCGCGGCGATTCCGGCGACGCTGACGACGGCGCTGGGAAAACCCTTTCAGCTCACGGGCCTCATCGCGTTCACGATCCTCTTGGTGCTGGCGGCGACGAGCGTGAATGCCGCGATCCCCTGGCTCGGCGGAAAGCTGTGGAAGAATATCCACCGGCTCGCCTACGTCGCCGCCGCGCTGGCGGCGTATCACCAGGCGGCGGCGCGAAAACTTTTCCCGATGCAGGTCGTGTGGATTTTTGGGCCGCTGGTGATTTTGGAAATCGCGCGCGTCTGGAAGTCGCGTCGGCCGGCGAAGCCGGGGGCGTGAAGGAGGGCGGGGTCACCGGCCCGCCCCGGGGGCCAGCCGCGGCGTCACGGAGGGCGGGTCGGAGACCTCGCCCTACTCCATCCGGTGGGGCACGAAGCGGCTGAGGTTGCCGGTGATGCGGCGGGTGTCCTCGCGCAGGCCGAGACCGCAGGCTTCGTGGTTCACCATCCACACGCCGCAGACGGGACGGTTACCGGAATAATTGGGGATGGGGGCGAGCGCTTGATAGATGAAGCCCTCGGCGCCGTAGTCGCCGCCGTTTTCCTCCATCGTCGCGCCGTGTTCGACCACGGTGACGTTGGCGCCTTCGCGGCTCAACACCGGTTTACGGACGTAGTTGCCGCCCAAAGACGCGTCGAGCGAGTGAAAGGCGGGCAGCAGGTTCGGATGGCCGGGATGGAGTTCCCAGAGGATGGGGAGCAGTCCTTTGTTGCTGAGCAGGAGTTTCCAGGGCGGCTCGATGAAGAGGTTTTTCGCCGTCGGCAAAAACTCGGCGAACGCCTCCTGCCACAGCCATTCCCACGGGTAGAGTTTGAAGAGCGCGTTCACCTCGGTGTCCTCGTGGTCCACGAAGCGGGCGTTCGTCCGGTCCCAGCCCAGCTGGTCGATGGCGGTCCAACGCGTCTGGAAACCGGCCTGCTGGCAGGTGTCCATCAGGTAGGTCACCGTCTGCGCGTCCTCGGGCAGATCGCTCACGGCGGAAAAGTGCACGCGTTCGGCGCCGACGTTGCGCCAGGCCTCGATCAGTTTTTCATGGATCGAATTGAACTGATCCGCGTCGGGAAACCGTTCCTGCAGCCAATACCATTGCACGACGGCGGCCTCGATGAGGGCGGTGGGGGTGTCGGCGTTGTATTCAAGGAGCTTGGGCGGCGACGCGCCGTCGAAGGCGAGGTCGAAGCGCCCGTAGAGGCTGGGGTCGTCGCGGTTCCACGAGGCGAGGAGCGTTGGCACCGCCTTTTCCGGAATGCCGAGGCGTGACCACCAGCCGCGGTCGATGACGACCTGCGCGGCGTCGAGGCAGAGCTGGTGGAGGGTGTTGGCCGCGGCTTCGAGGGTGTCGATTTCGCGGGCGGAAAAAACGTAGCACGCGCTCTCGTCCCAATACGGTCCGCGCTCGTGGGTGTGGTAGGTGAAGCCGAGGGCTTCGGCCTTGGCGCGCCAGTCGGGCCGCGGGGTGAGCGTGACGCGTTGCATCGGGGCAGGCGGGCGGCGGTCCGTCAGGAACCGGAACTGCCGCCGCTGCTCTTGCCCGCCGAGCCGAAGCCGCCGCGTTGGATCGAGGGTTTTGATGTCGCGGGCGCCGGCGCGGCCGAAGGGCGGGCGGACGGGGCCGGAGCCGTCGAGGGCCGGGCGGCGGGGGGCGTCGCGCGGGCCGGCTGCGGCGAGAACGACGAGCCGCCGAAGGCGGACGAGGGATTGCGGGAGCCGGCCAAACCGGACGAGCCCGCGCCGGCCGTCGGCTGTGGGCCGCGGGGGGCGGAGGCGGCGAAGGCGGAGTTGACGGCGGTGACGGCGTCCGGCCGGGGCCGGGAGCTGAGCAGGCCGGCGGCAAACGGCAAGGCCTGCCAGAGGCCGCCGGCAAAGTAGCCGCGGGACGGGTCGTGGTGGTTGTAGGGATAGGGGAACCACGCCTGTGAGGCCGCGTGGTAATAGCCGACGCCGGGGGTGAAGTCGTTGTTCTGGTAGGTGCGGTCGGCCGCGACGGGCGGCGTCGGTGCCTCGGGTTGCGCGGTGGTGGCGGATGGATCGGGTTGGGCGCGGCGCCACGCGTCCCAGACGGCCACGCCGCCGATCACGCCCATGGTGCCGAGCAGCACGAGTGCGACCTGTTTGCTGCGTCGGGCGGTGTCTTCCGGCGCCGGCGGCTGGAGGGACGCGCTCATCCCATGATGGCGGCCGCGACCACGATGCAGACGCCGAGAATGATCGCGGCGCCGAGGACGGCGGCGGCGAGGTTGCGGTTCTTGATGATCTCCTCGTGAAGATTCCCGGGCGTGCAAAGGTCGAAGAGCTTGTAGCCGAGGATCGCAAGCGCGGTGCCGGCGAGAGAAAAGACCCCGGTGTAGAGGAGCGCTTGGCCGAGCGAGGTGGCGTGCCAGTCGGCGGCGGCTTGGGCGAACAAGGGAGCGAGCAGGTGCATAGAAAGGGAAGAGAGGACGCGCGGGAGTGTGCGCGACCGGTCCGCGTCGTAAATCAAAACATACGGCCGTGGAAAAAACCTCGCGCGGTCCACGCGGGCCGCGGGCGGGCGTTTATTTCGTCACGGCGGCCAAGAACCACGCGATCGAAAACGTGGCGAGTTGGCCGCCGGGCCCGGCGAGGTTGAACTCGAACGCGTGCGTCGCCCACGGGAGCGACACGAAGGCGTGCGGCACGCGATGCTCGCCGAGGCGGGCGGCGAGGCGTTCGCTCTGGCGGTGCCACACGAGGGTGTCGAGCTGGCCGTGGACGAGCAGGGTCGGCGGGGTGGACGGGGCGACGTGCAGGTAGCCGCTGGAACTGTCGTAGGCGGCGCGGGCGTCGGCGGGCGGGCCGCCGAGGAATTGGCGGAGCAGTTGGGGCGACTTGAGCACGTCGTCTTCGCGCGAATACTGCCACGCGAAGTGCAGGTCGGCGGGCGCGTAGAGGGCGATCACGCCGCGGATCGCGGGATCGCCGGCCGTGTAGGCGACGGCCTCGGCGATGTTGCCGCCGGCGGAGCGCCCGAGGAGGACGAAACGCGTCGGGTCGAGGCCGAGGCGGGCGGAGTGGGTTTTGAGATACGCGAGGGCGGCGACGGTGTCGTCGCGCTGGGCGGGCCAGACGGCGTGCGGGGCGAGGCGGTAGTCGAGGGCGGCGACGGCGTAACCTTGGTGGGCGAGCCAGTGGGTGAAGTGGACGATCTCGGTGCGCGAACCGCCGTCCCAGCCGCCGCCGTGGATGAGGAGCACGCAGGGGGCGCGGGTCTGGCCGACGGCGCGATAGAAATCCAGCGAGAGATCGCCGGAAAACACGGCGGTTTCGGCCGGCACGGGGGCGGGCGCGGCGCCAAACAGGGCGGAGAAGGAAAACGGCGGTCGCGCGAGAGCAACGGGTCCGAATTGGCGCGCCAATTGCCCGGGCAGGGCCCCGCCCAGTTTCCACGCTTCGAGGCAGGGGCGGAGAAACAACCCGACCGCGAGGGCGCAGAGCAGGGCGGTGGCGACGGCGACGCTGGCGGAGGCGCCGCGCGTCCACCAGGCGAGTGTGCCGAGGAGCACGGGGACCAGGGCGAGCCAGTGGCCGTATTCGCCGGCGAGGAGGGCGAGTTTCCACTCCGACCAGTCGGGGGATTTCACGACGGTGAGCAGGGCGAGCGGGAGGAGCGCGAGGGCGAGGAGGAGAAGGGACCAGCGGAGCATCGGGAGGAGTACGTGCAGCATGGCCGGAAAGAGACGCCAATGTCGCAAAAAATAGTCCGGGCCGCCGTGCTCGCGCAGTGCGGGCTTTCCTTTTGGGTCATTCTTGCGCCTCTTTGCGGCGAATCCTCCCCATGCGCCGACTCGACCAACTCCTCGCCAACCTCGGATATTGCAGCCGCCGCGAAGCGCGCGACTGGGTGCGGTCCGGCGCGGTGACGGTGGGCGGCGTGGAGGCGGATGATTTTGGGGCGCGGGTGAACGAGGCCGACGTCCGCGTCGACGGCGAGCCGCTCGACCATCCGGACGGGCTGTTGCTGCTGGTGAACAAGCCGCTCGGGCTCGTGTGCTCGCACGAGGCGCGCGAGGGGCCGAATGTTTACTCGCTGCTGCCGGAGCGGTGGCGCCGGCGCAATCCGCAGGTGACGAGCGTGGGGCGGCTCGACAAGGATACGAGCGGGCTGATCTTGCTGACGGATCTGCTCCCGCTCGTGCACCGGTTGACGTCGCCGAAGCACAAGGTGCCGAAAGTCTATCGGGCCACGGTGGACCGCGATCTGTCGCCGGAGCTCGTGCCGCGGTTTGCGAGCGGGGAGCTGCGGTTGGAGGACGAGGCAGAGGCGTGCCTGCCGGCGGAGTTGACGATCCTTTCGGCGCGGGAGGCGGAGTTGACGTTGACGGAGGGGCGCTACCACCAGGTGCGGCGGATGTTCGCGGCGTGCGGGTCGACCGTGCTCACGTTGCACCGCGCGCGGTTTGGCGAACTGGAAATCGGCGAGGTGGCGCCGGGCACGTGGCGCGAGCTGCCGTTGGATTTTTTTGGCGCGGTGGCGCGGTGAGGGGGCGGACCCGGTCGCGCCCTGCGCCCCACGGCAGGAGGGCGATGCGGCCTGCGGCGAGGTCGGAGCGGGCGGCGAAGAGCTTGATCGTAAGCGACAACCTGAGCACAGGCTATCCCGAGGAGAGCGGAGGCGATAGAGTGTCGGCGTGAGACTGAACGGAGACGAGCAATCAAACGCCTCGAG
>CAJAYO010000636.1 GCA_903948415.1 uncultured Opitutia bacterium
AACGCCACCGCCGTCACCGAGTCCCGCGAGTCGAAGGGCACCTCCCTTGAGTTATCCTATGCGCCGACCCGCCACTGGGACTTCATCTTCAACCTCGACCAGATCGATAACCAGATCACCTCCGTCGGCAGCGAACTGGCCGACTTCTTCGCGGCCCGGGCCTCCTATTACCGCAAGTATTTTAAAGAAGGCCTGATCACCAACGGCACCAACACCGCCGCGCAGGATTTCGCGGCCAATGTCGCGGCCGAGTATTCCGCCGGCACCGCGTTCGTCGGCACATCCAACCGCGGCGTCGCCGATTACCAATCCTCGTTCGTCGCCCGCTATAAGGTCGTCGAGGGATCGCTCAAGGGTCTGACGATCGGCACCAATCTCCGCTGGGAATCCGGCAAGATTATCGGCTACAAGCTCAAGCCCGCCACGTTCAACTTCGGCGGGTTGGACAACTACCCCGGTCAAACCTATGACGTCGACGCTCCCTTCACGAGCAAGGCCGTTCTGACCGGCGGCATGCAAGCCGGCTACCGGCGCAAAATTTTCGGCGGGCGGATCGGCTGGCGCGTGCAGTTCAACGCCCAGAATCTCTTCAGCGAGACCGGCCTGCGCAAAATCGGCGCCAACTCCGACGGCTCACCCGTCTGGGGCATCGCCCCGGCCCGGGGCTACGAACTCTCCAACACGTTCGAATTCTGATCGGCAATGTGCGTGCCGCCACCTCTGGCGCCGGCCCGGCCGGCTGCCTGCCCATGAAACCGTTCCTCTGGGTCGCGCTCGCCTTCCTGCTCGGCGCCAACTCCGCCGTCGTGATCGCGGTGGAGGCCCCGCCGCCCTCCGCACGCCCCCTGATTTGGGTCACCGCGGCCGACCGCGCGCCCATCCTCGCTAAGATCGAATCGCAGCCGTGGGCCAGCGCCGCCTTCGACGCGATGAAAGAGCGCGTGCGCGCCGACGTGGCCGCTCACCGGCGCGATCCCGGCGCCTACCTCCGCGGCCTCCCGCTCGTGGTGGACGCCGCTCGGCCGCACGCGCACCCCACCCTCGCCACCATCCTTCGCAACGCAGCTCAGCCCGAAGGCGAGACCCGCGGCAAACTCCAACGCTTCCTGCTCATCGGCATCGACTGCGGCGTCCTCTATTTTCTCACCGCGGATGAAACTTACGCGCGCTGCGCCGCCGATATTCTCCACGCGACCGTCGAGGCCCTCGTGCAAATGAAACCCAGCGAGTCCACGGGCAACGGGGGCTGGATTTATCCCGAAGACCATCTGTATGAGGCGCGCGCCCTCGGCGCCCAGATCCCGATTCTCTATGATTTCGTGGCCACCTACCTCCAAGCCGGGGCCCGGGTCCACAGCCTCGCGACCCAGCAACCAGGCTCGTTCGATTTCGCCCACGCGCAGCAGGTCTTCCGCACCTACGCCCGCCTGGCCATCGGCCACGGCCTCATCAACGCCAACTGGCCCGTGCTCGAAATGCCCAGTCTCGCCTTCAACGTCCTCGCCCTCGACGACCCGGCCGAGCGGGCCGACCGGCTCGCCTACGTCACGACCAAGGACACCCCCAACCAAGACTCGCTCCGCAAGGTCATGCGCCAGTTCGCCGACGCGGGCGGCATCTGGCCCGAATCGTGGCAATACTCCGTCGGAGTTTCGGCGCGCGTCACCTACCTCGCCGCCCTGCTCCGCCGACAGAGTCCGCCCGCGATCTCGCTCGACGGCTACGCGGCGTTCCCCCTTTCGCTCGTGCGGCTCACCGACTTTCGCTTTCCCAACGGCGAAAATATCCGTTTCGGCGACGGCCCGCGCCGCTCCGGCCAACCGTGGACTGCGCTTGAGCTCGCCTACGCCCACGCCGGGAGGGAAGGCGACACCGCGCTGCAAAAAACGATGGGCGCGCTCATCAATCTCGGCGTCGCGCAGGGACGCTATGATCGCGCCAAGCCGCACGGCCACATCTCCGGCGCCGAAAGCTACGAGGGCCCGCTCCAACTCCTCTGGTTCGCACCGGAAATCGCCGGCACCATGCCCCCGCCCCTGCCTCGCACCACGGATACGCTGGCGTTCGCCGGCGTCGCCCTTCAACGCAACCTCTCGCCCACGCACGACGCGGCCCACGCCTTGATGGCGGTCGTCAGTGGCGGGGCTTTCGTCCACAGCCACGCGTCCGGCATGGCGCTTGAGCTCTACGGCGCCGGCCAGGTCCTCGGCGCCAACGCCGGCAAGGGCCACTACACGACGGACGAACACGAAAACTACCGCCGCCTCTCCGCCGCCTACAACAGCGTGATCGTCAACGGCTCCTCGCGCAGCGACGGTGGCTGGGTGAACCTCGGCATCGACACGGTCAAGCCCGTCTCCGTCGAGCCGGCATTCGGCGCGAAACCGGTTTCGCCCAACCACTCGTTCACCGTCACCCGCTTCACCGCTCTCGCGGCCAGCAACACCAAGGCCGAGCAGGAGCGCCTCGTCGGACTCGTGCGCACCTCGGCTACCGCGGGATACTACGTCGATGTGTTCCGCTCGCGCACCGCGCAACCGGAACAGTTCCACGATTACCTGTATCACAACCTGGGTGACACCCTGGCGCTCACCGCCGCCGATCAACCGGTTCCGCTCACCGCCACCCCCGAACGCTTCCAGCCCGCCGCCGGCACCTCCTGGTCGCGCAACCGCAGCTACCTCTTTCCCGGCTGGCACGTCTTCAAAGCCGCGCGCACGTCGGCGCTATTTTCCGGCGACCTCACCGCGGAATTCCCCATCGCCAAACTCAAACCCGCGCCCGCCTCGATGCGCCTCTTCATCCCGGGCGCCGCGGGCCGCGAGTATTCCTCGGCCCTCGCGCCCGCCACGAAGGAAGCCCCGTCACCCTATGATAAATCACCCACGCCGGTCCTCGTCATCCGCCAACGCGGCGAAGCGTGGACCCAGCCCTTCGCCGTGATTTACGAGGCCTCGTCCGGGCCGGACCGAACGGACCGGATTCAATCCGTCTCCGCCGTCAGGCAAAATGGCGTATTCTCCGGCTTGCGAGTCGTCAGCCAAATCTCCGGCCGATCCGTCACCCAAATCATTTTGGTGCTCCCCGCCGCCGACAGCGTCTTCGAAGATGTCCCACTCGGTCTCTCGTTCCGCGGTCGCTATGCCGTGATCACGCTTGATGACCGCGACGCCTGCACGTCGCTTTACCTCGGCGAAGGGGCGCGACTCGGCTTCAAGGGAATCGAATTGGTTGCGACATCGGATAAGGCCACCGCCGCTTCGGCCCGATTTGACGGAACCGCGACCCTCACCGCAGTTTCGCCGGCCTCCCTCCTCCTGCCCGATGGCCGTCGCATCACTTCCCGTCCACCCGACCCCTCTCCGTAATTCCATGCCTTCGCCCAACATTCTCTTCGTGATGACGGACCAGCAGCGGTTCGACACGATCGCAAGCCTTGGCAACTCTCAGGCCCACACGCCGAACCTCGACCGTCTCGTCCAGCGCGGCGTCGCCTGCACGAACGCCTACTCCTCGTGCCCCGTCTGCGTGCCTGCCCGCTACTCCCTCATGACCGGCTGCGAGCCCTCGAAGACGAGTTGGTTGAGCAACTGGGCTCCCGGCGACTGCGTCCCCGAGCGCTGCGGGCCCTACCTCGCGTCCACCCTCGCCGCGCGCGGCTACCGCACCTGGGGCCTCGGGAAATTCCACACCGAGCCGCGCCACGAACCCCTCGGTTTCCAAACCCACGAATACTCCGAGGAACTCTGGCCCACCGAACAGGAATTTCTCGCCGACGATTACGTCGCCTGGCTCCGCGCCCGCTCGCCCGGCTTTGCGCACATCGAGCAAGTCCACGGCGAACGCAGCGACATGTATTACGTGCCGCAACTCCGCCCCATGCCGGCCGCCCTGACCGGCGAAGCCTGGCTCGCCACCCGCGCCGTCGAAGAGCTCCAGTCGTCCGACGCCCGCCCTTACTTCGGCTTCGTCTCCTTCGTCACCCCGCATCCGCCGATCGCCCCGCCGGTGCCCTACAACCGGATGTTCAACCCCGACGACATGCCCGATCCCCTTCTCGGGGATCCGGCCGTGGACGGCGCGGACGACTACCTCGGGTGGATGAACCACGCCGTCTGGGCCGAGGACATCCCGCCGTCCCAAGCCCGCCGCCTGCGGGCCCGCTACCTCGGCTCCATCGCCTTCATCGACGACTGCATCGGAAGAATCCTCGACGCCGTCGAAGCCCGGCCCGACGCGGCCAACACGATCATCTGTTTCTTCTCCGATCACGGCGATCACCTCGGCGATCACCGCGCGTGGCAGAAAGAAGGTTTTTTCGAGGCCTCGTGTCGCGTGCCGATGCTCGTCAGTTGGCCCGGCCACCTCGCGCCCAACACCCGCTTCACCGGCCTCGCCGCGCTCACCGATCTCTTCGGTCTCGCCACCACCGCCAGCGGCCCCCCCGAGTTGCGCGACGGCCACGATCTGCTCAACACCCTCCGCGGCACCGCACCGCAGCGCGACGCGCTCATCGGCCTGTATGGCACCCCGGGCACGCGCCACTTCAAATGCATGGTCCGCCGGGGCGATTGGAAATACATCTGGCTCGCCAACGGCGGTCGCGAATTGCTCTTCAACCTCCGGCTCGACCCGAACGAAGCCAAATCCCTCGTGACGGAGCAACCCGCCAGCGCCGCACCCCTCCGCGCCGAAGCGATTCGCGTGCTCTCGTCGCGGGAGCTCACCCGGGCCGCCCTCACCCACGGCGACCTCCTGGCGCTTCCCTTCGAGCCGTTCCCCCGCGTCCGCATCAAGCAATTCGCCCGCGGCGTCACCGACTTCGGCCAAGGCCCGACCACATGATGGCTACCTCTGCGTCCAGCCCGTCCCAGCCGTCGCCCGCGCCCCCGGTCCCTCCGGCCGAGCGTCCGCTTTCGCTCGGCACGCGCCTCGCCTACGGGGCCTCGGCTCCCGCGGAAAACCTCGCGATCAACTCGATCAACCAACTCGCGAACGCCGTCTTCAACATCACGCTCGGGGTCCCCCTCCTCCTCGTGGGCCTCGCCTTGTCGCTCCCGCGCCTCATCGATGTATTCCTCGACCCCTCCATCGGCAATTGGAGCGACCGCCTGGAATCCCGCTGGGGCCGCCGGCGCCCGTTCATTCTCATCGGGGCGCTCCTGTGTGCGGCCATCGCCGTGGCGATCTGGTTTTTCCCCGCCGGCCGATCCACGATGTTCTATTTCTGGTGGCTGCTCGGCGGCTGCGCGGCGATGTCCGTCGCCTACAGTATTTTGATCGTCCCCTATGGCGCGCTGGGACTCGAAATGGTCACCAACTACCACGAGCGCACCAAGCTCATGGGCACCAAATCCATTTTGCACAAAGCCTCCGGCATTGTGAACCAGTGGCTCCTCAAGTGGGTGCGCGAGGCCGGCGCCGGCGACCTCGTGGCCGGCGGCCGTTTCTGCGCCCCCCTCGTCGGCGGCACCATCGCCCTCCTCGGCTTCATCACGGCGTGGCGCGTGCCGGAGCGTCCGCGGCCGGCCCGCCGCCACGCGCCGCCGAAGATTTCGATCTGGCAAAGCTGGACGATCACGATGAGCCAGCCCGATTTCCGCCGGCTCGTCCTCGCGCAGATCTTCATCTACATGAGTTTTCTGGTGATCGATACCACCGGGTTTTACCTGAATGTATTTTACGTCAACGCCGGTGACATGAGTGTCGGAGCCGGCATGAAGGGCTGGTATGGCACCGCCTTTCAGGCCTGCGGCATGTTGGCCGTCCCGCTCATCGTGAAACTGTCCCGGCGCATCGGAAAGAAGAATACCTTTCTCGTCTGCACGCTGACCATCGCCCTCGGGGGCGTCGCCAAATGGTTCTGCTACACCCCCGGCGCGAGTTGGTGGCTGCTGCTCCCGTCGGCCCTGATGGGCCCCGGTCTCGTCGCCGTCATGGTCTTGGTGCCTTCGATGACGGCCGATATCTGCGACCTCGATACGGCCGAATGCGGCGCCCGCCGCGAGGGCATGTTCAACTCCGTCCTCAGTTGGGCCCTGAAACTGGCGCTGACGGGCTCCATTCTTCTGGCCAACATCGTCCTTCATTTCGTCGGCTGGGAAACCACCCTGAAGGCCGCCCAGACCCCGGGCACCTTTCTGGCCATGCGCCTGGTGTTTGCCGGCGGCACCGTCCTGCTCGCGGCCCTCGCCGCCATTTTTATTTTCCGTTATTCGGTCACACCCGAGGCCGTCGCCGCGGCCCAGGCCCGCTCCGCCGGCTCTCCGCCTCCGCCTTAGGAGTCTCCTGCCCTCCATGCGCTCCGAGTTCGCGACCCTTGTCTGCGTCGCCGCACTCGCGGCGTCCGCCCGCGCCGCCACCGCCGAGCCCACCGCCGCGTCCGTCACCGGCGTGCTCCCACGTTCCGCCGACTGGGGCCTCGCCCACCCGAGCGGCAGGGATACCCGCTTCTGGGTGATCGCGCCGCCTTACGACGGGCTCCTGCGCACCGCCACCGAGGTCCACCTTTACGATCCGACCGAGAAACAGTTTTTCCGCGACGCCCCGTTCTTCGACAAAAAAACGCCGGCCGGCAAAAAGACCTTTGGGAGCCGCGGCGACGGCTGGGGCTACGGCGGCCTCGCGCTCATGCTCGAACACCTTCCTGCCGATCCCCCGACGCGCGGCTTCTACGAAAAACTTTTCCGCGCGAAGACCACTGCCAT
>CAJAYO010000637.1 GCA_903948415.1 uncultured Opitutia bacterium
CACCGCAGCCAGACCGTCGTCTCGCTGGACGCGCTGGTGCGGGGCACCCTTGAGATGCTCGCCCCGCCCGCCCACATCACCGTCGCCGTGGCGTCCGAGCTGCCCCAGATCCGGATGGACCCCACCAAGGCCCAGCAGCTCTTCCAAAACCTGCTGTCCAATGCGGTCAAATACATGGACAAACCCTCCGACCGGATCGCCGTCTCCTGCGTCGCCGCCGACGGCTTCTGGCATTTTTCCGTCGCCGACAACGGCCCGGGTATCGAGGAAAAATACTTCGAACGCGTCTTCCATCTCTTCCAGACCCTTGCGCCGCGCGACGAGGTCGAGTCGACCGGCGTCGGCCTGGCCGTCGTCAAAAAGATCGTCGAAACCGAGGGCGGCCGGATCTGGATCGAGTCCGTGTTCGGCCACGGCGCCACCTTCCACTTCACGCTCCCGCGCGCCGAACCCGCCTGAGGCCGCCGCCCGCTCCTCCCTTGAACGCCCACCACCACATCCTCCTCGTCGAGGACGACCGCATCGACGCCATGACCGTCATGCGGGCCCTGCGCGATCTGGGCTCGACGAACCCGCTCCATCACGTCACCGACGGTGAAAAAGCGCTGACCTTTCTCCGGGATCCGGCCAGCCCGCGCCCGATGCTCATCTTGCTCGACTTGAACATGCCCCGGATGAACGGCACGGAATTCCTCGCGGTCATCAAGGCGGACGCGGTCCTCCGGGCCATTCCCGTCGTCGTCCTCACCACCTCGCAGGAGGATCGGGACCGCTTGTGCGCCTTCGGCCTCAGCGCCGCCGGCTATATGGTCAAACCCGTCGACTACCCCCAGTTCGTCGACGTGATGCGCACCGTCCGCGATTATTGGATTCGCAGTGAAACGCCCCCCCTCTGATGCCCGCCACCGCTCCCCGGATCCGCCTGCTGCTCATTGAGGACGACGCCATCGATCGTCAGGAATTCACGCGTTTCGTGCGGGACCGGAACCTCCCCTACGATGTCACCATGGCGCTGAATCTCAGCGAGGCGCGCCGGCAGCTGGCCGCGACGACCTTCGACATCATTTTCACCGATCACCAACTCCCCGACGGCACCGCCTTCGATCTGTTCAGCACCCGCGAAGACTGGGCCGATCAGATTGTGATTTTGGCCACCGGCGCCGGCGACGAGGATACGGCCGCCGGCGCCTTGCGGGCCGGAATGCGGGACTATTTGATCAAGGATCTGCAGCGCGCCTATCTCCGCCGCCTGCCCCAGCAGATCGACAGCGCGCTCACCGAGCGGCGTCTGCTTCGCCAAGTCCGGGAAAGCGAGTCCCGCCTGCGGGATCTCTTCGACGGGACCACCGACCTCATCCAGAGCGTGGGGCCGGACGGTCAGCTCCTGTTCGTGAACCTCGCCTGGCGCGACACGCTGGGCTACACCCGCGAAGAGGTCGGCGACCTGAACATTTTCTCGGTGATCGATCCTTCCTGCATGGCCCATTGCCAGGCCCTTTTTGGGCAGTTGCTGGCCGGCCAAGACGTCGGCCTGATCCAGCTGAAGCTGCGGACCAAAGCGGGACAGGCCGTCCTCCTTGAGGGCCGGGTGACGGTGCGACGCGAGGACGGCAAGCTGATCTCCACCCGGGGTATCTTTCGCAACATTACGGACCGCGCCCTCGCGGAGTCCGCGGCCCGCGTCGCGGATCAGCGTCTGTCGGACCTCCTCTCGGTGAGCAGCGCGGTGATCTTCGCCCGTGCGGCCGAACCGCCCTTCGCTGCCACCTTTGTCAGCCCCAGCTCCCAACGGGTGTGGGGCTATGCGTCGGAGCGGTTTGCTCAGTCGGGTTTCTGGGCGGATCAGATCCATCCCGATGACCGGGCCCGCGTGCAGGACGGTCTGACCCAGGCCGCGGTCTCGGGCAGCTGGATCCAACGCTATCGCTTTCGCCGCAGCGATGGCGCGTGGCGCTGGGCGCAGGACGACCTCCGCCTGCGTGCGGCCGAGGGCGCTACCGCCCGGCAACTCGTCGGCGTCATGCGGGACATCACCGACGAGGTGACGAAGGACGCGACGATCCGCCTGTTTCAGGAGCGGACGCTCCGCCACCAAGAGGTGCTGCTGGCGTTGCATGACCGGGCCTCCGTCGCCTTCGAGGACTTCATTCGTTCTGCCACTGAACTGGCGACCACCGCCTTGGACGTCGCGTCGACCAGCCTCTGGTTTGGGGACCCCACGCGTGATCAGATGGCCCTGCTCGCCGGCTGTCATCGTGACGGCCCGGGCCCGAAGCCGGGGACCCAGCTGCCGGTGCAGCGCTTCCCGCAATTCTGGGCGGCCCTCTGCGCCGGGCCCGTGCTGCGCGTCGACGACGTGGGCGTTGAGCCCTGCACCGCCGGCCTCGCGGGTTCACCCCTCGCGCCCGCCTCGACCCGAGGCCTGCTGGGCGCGCTGCTCGAATTCGACGGCCGGCCGATCGGCGGGCTGGTGTTCACCCGCACGGCCGCCCAGCCCGCCTGGACGGTGGACGAGGTGAAATTCGCCCAATCGCTCGGGGGCGCCCTTATGCTCGCGTTCGAACAGGACAAACGGCGCGGCGCCGAGGCCGCCGAGCAAGGACTGCGGGCACATCTGGAAGAATTGGTCGATTCGCGCACCGCGGCCCTCCGGGAATCCGAAGGCCGCTTCCGCCAGCTCGCGGAAAACATCCAGGAAATCTTCTACATCGTCGACGCGCCCACCGGCGATTTTGTCTACGTCTCCCCCTCCTTTGCGGTGCTGTTCGGCCGGACCGCCGCGGCGCTCCTGCAGACGCGCCAGACCTGGCTGGACGCGGTCCATCCCGAGGACCGCGAGCGCGTCCGGGAGTCCATTGCCCATCGCTCGTTGGAGACGACGGACATCGAATACCGCATTATCCATGTCAACGGCCAGTTGCACTGGATCCGGGATCGCTCCTTCGCCGTCAAAGATGACCAGGGCCGCATTTGCCGCCACACGGGACTGGCCGAAGACATCACGGAGCGGAAAAACTCCGAACAGGCTATTTTGCGCCGGCAACGGATGGAAAGCATCGGCACCCTGGCCAGCGGGGTCGCCCACGATCTGAACAATGCCCTCGCGCCCATCACCCTCGGGGCCCATCTCCTGCGCAAAAAATACCCCAAGGAGGACCGCATCATTTCCGGCATGCAGGCCAGTGCCCAGCACGGCGCCAACATGGTCCGCCAACTCCTCACCTTCGCGAAAGGCATCGAGGGCGAGCGGACCGCCCTCGCCACCCTGCAGCTGTTCAGCAATCTCGCGACGCTCATCGAGTCGACCTTCGCGCGGAACATCACGCTGCGGGTGACCTGTCCGTCGGATATCCCCCCCGTCTTCGGCGACGAAACGCAGCTGCACCAAGTGCTGCTCAATCTCTGCGTCAACGCCCGCGATGCCATGCCCGACGGCGGGACCCTCGAACTGGATGCCTCCAACCGGCACGTCGACCAAACCTACGCCAGCACCATCCCCGAGGCGAAACCCGGCGAATATGTCGTTTGGCAGGTGACGGATTCGGGCGAGGGCATTCCGCCGGCCCTCTTGGACCGGATCTTCGATCCCTTCTTCACCACCAAAAGCCCGGACAAGGGCACCGGCCTCGGGCTTTCCACCGTCGCCGGCATTGTCCGCAGTCACGGCGGGTTTGTGCGGGTGGCGTCCTCTCCCGGGCAGCGGACCACCTTCTCCGTGTTCTTGCCGAGCGCGCTGGAGCGGAGCTCCGCCGCGCCCGCGTCGGCCTCCCCCAAGGAGGCGGCCGCCCCGCTCGACGGCCAGGGCAGCACCATTTTGGTCGTCGACGACGAACAGTCGGTCCGGGAAATCACGACCGCCGTGTTGCGGGAGCTGAACTTCCGCGTGATCACGGCCAACGACGGCACCGATGCCTTGATTCGCGTCGTGGAAAACCGCGCGGCGCTGTGCGGCGTGGTCACCGATCTGAACATGCCGCACATGGACGGGCTTAAACTGGTGCGGACGCTCAAGCATATGCGGCCGGGCATGCCCGTGCTGGTCTGCAGCGGCCGGGTCGAAGATACACAGGCGCATGAACTGGCGGCCCTGGGGGTCGTCTCCGTGCTCCATCAGCCCTACG
>CAJAYO010000638.1 GCA_903948415.1 uncultured Opitutia bacterium
CGAAGACACGACGGGCGAGGTGGACGCGGCGTTCACCTTCGCGCGGACGATGGGCTGCGTGCTGGCGGGCTGGATCGTTAACGCGTTTCCGGCTCGGCCGCGGCGAAGCGGGCCATCTCCCGGCGTCGATCAAGTCCGTGGCGGAGTGGTTTCCGCGCAAGGAGCGCAGCTTCGCCCCCGGCCTTTTCAATGCGGGGGGGGGCGGTGCCGAAGCTTGCGCCCGTAAAGGGCGCCGACGAAGCGAGCGCCTGAGGACGTCGTTGCTTTCGATTGGGACGGCAGCATCGCAGGGCCGGCGCTGGTCGCCGACCAAGGGCCGCCCGGCAAAGTCCGGGACACCGCGGAGGTGGGGGTGCGTCGGCGCGCAACGCGGGTGAGCGCCCGTTCTCGCGCAGGCGCCGGCGGGCCCGGTTATTTGAAGCCCAGCGCGTGCGGCAGCGCGAGCGAGAGAGCGGGCCAGTAGGTCACGGCCATGAGGACGACGAACATCGCGAAAAAGAACGGCAGCAGCGGGCGCCAGACTTTCGCGATCGTCGTGCCGGCGACTCCGCACCCCACGAAGAGGCAACTGCCGACCGGCGGCGTGCACAGGCCGATGCAGAGGTTGAAGATCAGGACGAGGCCGAAGTGCAGCGGGCTCATGCCGAATTTCACCACGATGGGCAGAAGGATCGGGGTGAAGATCAGCACGGCGGGCGTCATGTCCATGAACGTGCCGACCACGAGGAGCAGCAGGTTGATGATCAGCAGGAGGACGATCTTGTTGTCGGTAAGGGCGAGGAGGGACTCGGTGATGGTTTGCGGGATGTTGGCCGAGGACATGACCCAAGACATGCCCATCGAGGTGCCGACGAGGAGCAGCACGATGGCGGTGGTGGCGGCCGATTCGGTGAGGAGGTGGGGCAGCTCGGACCACTTGATCTCGCGATAGATCACGACGGACAGGACGAAGGTGTAGGCGACGGCGATGGCGCTCGCTTCGGTGGGTGTAAACCAACCCATAATAATTCCGCCCATGACGATGGCGACGAGGAGAAGACTCGGCAGCGAACCAAAGGAGATGCGGAGGCTGTCGCTGAGCCCGACCTTTTCGCCGACCGGATAACCGTGGCGTTTGGCGAGCACGGCGACGACGGCCATGAGGGCGAGACCGAGCACGATGCCGGGCACATAACCGGCGAGAAACAGGGCCGCGATCGAAACCCCGCCGCTTGCGAGCGAGTAGACGACCATGATGTTGCTCGGCGGAATGAGGAGCCCGATGGGGGCCGCGGAAATGTTCACCGCGGCGGCGAATTCGCGGTTGTAGCCTTCGCGCTTCATCATCGGGCTCATCGTGCCGCCGATGGCGGCGGCCGCGGCGACGGCCGAACCGGAGATGGAGCCGAAGAGCATGCTTCCGAGAACGTTCACGTAAGCGAGGCCGCCGGGCAGCCGCCCGACGATGACTTTCGCGAGGTCGATCAACCGCCGGGCGATGCCGCCGCGGTTCATGAGTTGGCCCGAGAGGATGAAAAACGGAATCGCGAGGAGCGCGAAACTGTCGAGGCCGGTGGCCATGCGTTGCGCGATCACCGTGGTGGCGGCGGCGGGATCAAGCGACACGAGCAGCGCGGCGACGGCGGCCGAGCCGATGGCAAACGCGATGGGCACGCCGGCGAAGAGCAGCACGGCGAAGACGAGGGCGAGGATGAGGGCTTCGTTCATGTCAGTTCAGTCCCGAGGATTGTGCGCCGGTCTGGGTTTCGCCGCGGGCGGCGTCGACGAGGGCCAGCACGCTGTAGAAAGCGATCAAGAGGCCGGCCAGCGGCACGGCGAGGTAGACGTAGCCCAGTTTCAGCTGCAGGGCGGCCGACTGCTGGCCGAGCGAGAGCTGGATATAAACGAGGCGGCCGCCGCCGCCCACGAGCACGGTGAGGGCGAAGAGCAGCACGGCCCCGTGCACGAACAGTTCGGAAACGCGTTTGCGGGCGCCGTGCAGATGGGCGGTGACGAGGTCGAGGGCGAGGTGGGATTTTTTTCCCGTGGCGTAGGCGGAGCCGAGCAGGCCGACCCAGATCATCATGTAGCGGGCGAGTTCCTCGGTGAAGCTGGAGGGCTGCCGCAAGACGAAGCGGGTGAAGACCTGCCAGAGGACGTTCAGCACCATCGCGGCCATGAGCACGCAGATCACGGAGCCGAGCAGGCGGTCGATGGCGGGGCGGAGGGTTTTCATGGTCGGGTCTCCGCGATGCGGCGATCGAGCGGACCGACGACGGGATCTTGGCGGGCGGTTTCGTGCAGTGCGGCGACGCGGGCGGCGAAGAGCGCCTTGTCGGGCCGGATGATTTCGACGCCGGCTTGCTCGAGCACGGCGAGCGAATCGGCGGAAGATTTCGCCCAGAGACCGCCCTGAAAGACGGCGGATTCGTCGGCGGCTTCCTGCATCCACGTTTGCTGTTGGGCGGTGAGACTGTTCCAGAAATGGGTGCTGATCACGACGACGTCGGGGACGCTGGTGTGTTCGTCGAGGGTGTAGAATTTGCAGACCTCGTAGTGGCGCGCGAGGTGCAGGCTGGGCGGATTGTTTTCCGCGCCGTCGACCACGCCCTGTTGGAGGGCGGTGTAAAGTTCGCCGAACGAGATGGGCGTGGCGGAGGCGCCGAAGGCGCGGATCAGGGCGAAGGCCATCGGGCTCTCCTGCACGCGGATCTTGAGGCCCCGGAGGTCCTCGGGCGTGCGGATCGGGCGCTTCGTGTAGAAACTGCGGTTGCCGGAATCGTAGTAGCACAGCCCGCGGAGAAATTTCGACTGCGGCGCGGCGAGGATTTCGCGGCCGATGGGGCCGGCGAGGACGGCGGACTTGTGGGCGTCGTCGCGAAACAGATAGGGCAGACCGAACACTTTGAACTCAGGCGCGAAGCCTTCGAGTACGCTGGCCGAGACTTTGGTCATCGCGATGCCGCCGAGCTGCACGAGTTCGAGGCACTCGCGTTCGCTGCCGAGCTGGCCGCTGGGGTAGACCTGCACCTTCAGGGTGCCGCCCGACTTCGCGGCGAGGCGGTCCGCGAGGTGCACCATCCCTTTGTGCACGCTGTGCTGCGGATCCAGCCCGTGGGCGAGCTTGATGATTTTGACCTCCTTCGCGCCGCCGCAGCCGGCGGCGAAGGCGAGGAGCGCGACCGCGCAGAGTCGGGCGAGGAGACCGCCGAGCGGCGGGGCGCGACGGCCGGAAAAGGAGGGGGGAGGGTTCATGCGGGCGGGCAGAGAGAAGACCGGGGGGAAATCCCGAAGAGGGAGTCGCGACCATGGGCGTGGGACCGGGGGCGTGTCGAGCGCAAGACCGCCGCGGCCCGGCGCCCGGCGCCGGGGGCGCGCCGGGCGCGGGCCCAACCGCGCATCCTGCGCGGCTCCCTGTGTTTTCGACTCTTTTGCATGGCCCCTGCGTCTCCTTTCCGCTCAGTCTGCTCCTGCCATGTATTTCCCTTCGCTTCGTCTCCTGCTGGCCGCCACCTGCCTCTTCAGCGTCACGGCCGGGCTTTCCGCGCAAGCGCCCGCCGCACCCAAGCTTGAGTTTCCCGCCGCCAGCCCGACCGCCACGCTGAAACAGCGGGTGGGCGTCACCGACATCGAAATCACCTACGCGCGCCCCAGCATGAAGGGCCGCGAAGTCTTCGGCCAACTGGAGCCCTACGGCGCGGTCTGGCGGACCGGCGCCAACAATGCCACGCGCATCATCTTCAGCACCGACGTGAAGATCCAGGGCTCCGCGCTCGCCGCCGGCACCTATGAACTGTTCTCCATTCCGGGCCCGAGCGAATGGACCGTGATCTTCCAAAAAGCCGGCAAACAATGGGGCGCCTACGCCTACAAACCCGAGAACGACACCCTTCGCATCAAGACCCAATCCGTCGCGCTCGCCGCGCCCGTCGAGACGCTCACTTTGGACCTCAACGACGTCCGCGACACGTCCGCCACGTTGAACATTATCTGGGCCAAGACCCGCGTGCCCGTGAAGATCGACGTCGACGTCGTCTCGGTGCTCGTGCCGCAAATCGAGGCGGCGATGGCCGCCGCCGGGGACAAGAAGCCCTACGCCCAAGCCGCGATGTTCTACCTCGACAACCACCTCGACCTGAAAAAAGCCGCGCAGTGGATGGATGCCGCGATCGCCGCGCAGCCCGAACTCTTCTACCTCGTTTACCGCAAAGGTCTGATTCTCGAAAAAATGGGCGACAAGGCCGGCGCCCTCGCCGCCGCCAAGGCTTCGCTCGTCGGCGCCGAAAAATCCACGATGCCTGCGCTGAAAGACGAATACGTCCGCCGCAACCAAGAGCTGATCGCCCGCCTCAAGTGATGCGCGCCGCCTCTTTCCTGTCGTCCGCCTCGCGGTGCCGGGCCCTCGTCGGCTGGAGCGGCGGGGCCCTTGCGGTGGCGATGATCGTCGCCGGGCCCTTCGCGGCGGCGGGCGAGGCGCCCGTGGGTGCGGCCATCCGGCAGGATCTGCGCAGTTTCGGCAGCGTCGCCACGGTGCTCCATGTCGCGGCACATCCCGACGACGAGAATACGCAGCTGATCACCTACCTCGCCCGCGGCCGCGGCTACCGGATGGGCTATTTGTCCGTGACCCGCGGCGACGGCGGCCAAAACGAAATCGGACCCGAGTTCGGCGAGCGCCTCGGCCTCGCGCGCACGCAGGAACTGCTCGCCGCGCGCGCCCTCGACGGCGGCCGCCAGTTTTTCACGCGCGCCCTCGACTACGGGTATTCCAAGAGTGTCGACGAGGCCATGCGCCTCTGGGATCGCGCCCAGGTCGTGGGCGATACCGTGCGGGTGATCCGCCAGTTTCGCCCCGACGTGATCGTCACGCGTTTTTCCCCGAAGCCCGGCGGCACGCACGGGCACCACACCGGTTCCGCCGTCGTCGCGCTGGAGGCCTTCAAGCTCGCCGGCGACCCCGCGGCCTATCCCGAGCAACTGGCCGAGGGACTCACGCCGTGGCAGCCGAAGCGCATTTTGATGAACGGCGGTTTCGGCGGCGGCGGCGAGGCCGAGGTCAAGCTCGACGTCGGCGGCATGGACCCCGTGCTCAACGAATCGTTTGCCGCGATCGCCATCCGCAGTCGGGCGAAACACATTACGCAGGGCTTCGGCAATTACGCGGGCCGCGGCGGTTCGACCGGCGGACCGCGCCTCGAATCGTTCAACCTCCTCGGCGGCGCGCCCGCGCAAGCCGACCTCATGGACGGGATCGACACCACGTGGGCCCGCGTGCCCGGCGGCGCCGAGATCGGCCCGCTCGCCGCCGCCGCCCTCGCGGGCTTCCAGGTTGATGCGCCCGCCGCCAGCGTGCCCGCGCTGCTGGCGTTGCGCGCCAAACTCGCCGGCCTCGCCCCCGGCGATCCCGTGATCGACGACAAACGCCACCAGCTCGACCGCATCCTCCAGGCCTGCCTCGGTCTCTCGGTCGTCACGACCGCGCCCGCCGCCGAAGTCGTGCCGGGCGAGAAACTGACGCTCACCACGACGGTATCCGTGAGTGCGAAAATTCCCGTGCGCTGGATGGCGACGCACGTGAGCTATCCGGGCGGCGGTCTCTCGGTTGACGGTTTCGAATCCAGCCGCACGACCGCCGAATTCACGCTCGAGGTGCCGGCCACCGCGCCGATCTCGCATCCCTACTGGCTCCGCGAGGAGCCGACCGCCGGGATGTTCCGCGTCGCCGACGCGAAGCTTATCGGCCAGCCGGAAAACCCGCCGCCGTTCACGGTCGACTGCACGTTCGACGTCGGTGACCAAAAACTCGTCGTCACCAGCGAGCCCCTCGCGCCGACGAACCCCGGCAAACCCGGTCGCCGCCTCGCCGTGATTTCGCCGGTCTCGCTGCGGTTCGCCTCGGACGTCGCGCTCTTCACCCCGAAAGCCACGAAGACCGTCGAGGTCGAGGTCACCGCCGCCCGCGCCGGTGAGCGCGGCTCGCTCCGCCTCGACGTGCCCGCGGGTTGGAGCGTTTCGCCGGCGAGCCGGCCCTTTGCCCTCGCGCAAGGCGGCGAGAAAACGCGTCTCGCGTTCAGCCTGACCGCGCCGGAGCAAACGGCCACGGGGTCCGTGCTGGCGGTCGCGGAAATCGGCGGCGTGACGTTCAGCCACCGGCGCACGGAGATTCGTTACGACCACCTTCCGCTCCAACTCCTGCAGGCGCCCGCGCGTCTGAAAGTCGCGGCCTTCGCGCACGTGACCCGCGGCCAAGCCGTCGGCTATCTCCCCGGAGCCGGCGACGACACCGTCGAAGCGCTCGAACAGCTCGGCTACACGGTGAAGACGCTCACGGGCGCCGATCTCACCGCCGAAAAACTGCGCGGGCTCGATGCCGTGGTGATCGGCGTCCGCGCCTTCAACGAGCGTGCCGACCTCGCCGCGAATTTTCCCGGCCTGCTCGCCTACGTCGAAGCCGGCGGCACCGTGATCGCGCAATACAACCGGCCCAACGGTCTGAAAGCGCAGCAGCTCGGGCCGTATCCACTCTCCATCGCCGGGCCCGCGCCGGCTCTGCGTGTGACCGAGGAAGACGCGCCGGTGGTGTTTCTCGCCCCGGACCACGCGGCCCTCACCCGGCCGAACCGCCTCGGCCCCGCCGATTTCGTCGGCTGGGTGCAGGAGCGCGGGGCCTATTTCCCGAGCAGTTGGGACGAGGAGCGCTACGTGCCCGTGCTCGCGATGAACGATCCCGGCGAGCAGCCATTGAAGAGCAGTCTGCTCGTGGCGAAGCACGGCAAAGGTTTCTACGTCTACACCGGCCTCGCGTTTTTCCGCCAACTTCCGGCCGGCGTCCCCGGCGGCTACCGGCTCTTCGCCAATCTCCTCGCACTCGGGAAGGAATGAACGCTTCCACTCTCCTGGTTCTCCTCCTTGCGAAGCGCAACGCGACGCGGTCATTCCTCGGGTGGCCGGCTGGATCGTCCCGGCCGGCTGCGCCGTCCTCGCGATGAAAAACGACCAGAAAAACGCCCGGCCCGAGCCCGCCGACGAGGCGCCTGACGTGCCCGGCTTCCGCACGTGGGGCGGCATCTATGGGTTCGCCTTCGCCGTCTTCGTGGCCGTCGTGGCCGCGCTGACCCTCTTCACCCGCGCCTTCGCATGAACGTCGTCGACTGGCTCGTGCTCCTCGGGACCATCCTCGGCATCGTCGCCTACGGCACGTGGCGCACGCGCCACACCGACAACCTCAACACCTATCTCAAGGGCAACAGCACGACGAAGTGGGGCACGATCGGCATCTCGGTCATGGCGACGCAGGCGAGCACGATCACCTATCTCTCGCTGCCGGGCGTGGCCTCGGAAAACGGCATCGCCTTCATCCAAAATTATTTTGGGCTGCCGCTCGCCCTCATCGTCGTCTGCGCCGTCTTCCTGCCGATCTACCGCCGGCTCGGCGTTTACACGGCCTACGAATATCTCGGCCAGCGCTTCGACCAGAAGACGCGACTCCTCGGGGCCGGGCTGTTCGTGCTGCAACGCGGGTTGCAGGCCGGCATCACGATCTACGCGCCGGCCATCATCCTCGCGACCGTCCTCGGCTGGCGTCTCGACCTCACGATTGTCTGCACCGGGCTGCTCGCCATCGTCTACACCGTCACCGGGGGCAGTGCGGCGGTGAACCTCACGCAGAAATGGCAAATGGCCGTGATCTTCGGCGGCATGGTCACGGCGTTCGTGGTGCTGCTGACGAAGCTGCCCGCCGACGCGCTCCACATCGCCGGCGCCATGGGCAAGCTCAACGCCGTCGATTTTACGCCGGACCCGAAGCTCCGCTACACGGTGTGGACGGGCATCCTCGGCGGTTTCTTTCTCTCGTTGTCCTACTTCGGGACCGACCAATCCCAGGTGCAGCGCTACATCGGCGGGGCGCGGCTGCGCGAGGGCCGCCTCGGCCTGATGTTCAACGCCGTCCTCAAGATTCCGATGCAATTTTTCATCGTGATTCTGGGCGCGCTGCTCTTCGTTTTTTATCAGCTCCAACCGAACACTCCGGTGCTCTTCAACCAAGTTCAGTGGCAACAACAGGTCGCCGGTCCGCAGGGCGCCACGTTTCGCGCCCTCGAGGAAAAGCACGCCGTGCTGCACGCCGACAAGCAGGATAAAATTCGCGCCTGGGTGACCGCGCACGACGGTGGCGACGCCAAAGCGGAAGCCGCCGCCCGCGCCGCGCTGACCGCCGCGCAAAAAGCGTCGCTCGCCGTCCGCAACGAGGCCCGGGACACGCTGCAGACTGCCGATCCCGCCGCGAAGAAGACGAAAGATTCCGACTATATCTTCATTTCGTTTATCCTGACGCAGCTGCCGCACGGGGTGATCGGTCTGCTGCTGGCGGTCATGTTTTCCTCCGCGCTTTCGTCAAAAGCCGGCGAGCTCAACGCGCTTGGCACCACCTCCACCATCGACCTCTGGCGCCATTTTCGGCCGCTGGCCGCGCACGACGAGGCCCGCAATGTCCGCGTCGCGAAGTGGCTCACCGCGCTGTGGGGGCTCTTCGCCATCGGCTTCGCGCTGTTCGTGAGCTTCGCGGAAAACCTCATCGAGGCCCTGAATATTGTGGCGTCGATTTTCTACCCGGCGCTGCTCGGCGTCTTCGTCGTGGCGTTCTTCCTGAAGCACGTGAAAGGCTCGGCCGTTTTCTGGGCCGCGATCGCCGCGCAGATCGTCGTGCTGGTGATTTTCTTTTTCGGCAAGGCCTACCCCGCGTGGGAAATCGGCTACCTCTGGCTCAACCCCATCGGTTGCGCGGCGTGCGTGCTGTTCAGTCTCGGCCTGCAGGCCGTGATGCCGCGCGAGGTCAAACCCTCGTCCGTGTCCGAACCATGAGCAGCCCCGTCATCTGTTTCGGTCAGCAGCCCTGCGGATTTTTCCCGCGCCGGTTTCTCTACGCAAAATTCGTCACGGCGCGGAGATTGCAGGCGGAGATCGGCGGCGAGATCGTGTTTTTCTGCCACGACAGCGACCACGATCCGCGCGAGACGCAGACGACGCTGCGGCACCGCAAGACCGACGTGCCGCTCGCGATGAATTTCGCCTTTGCGAACAAGCTGCAGCGGAAGTTTTCGCCGCTGCACCTGAAACGCATTCCGGCCGGTTGGCGCGACAACACCGCCCGCCAGCTCGGCGCCTATGTGGCGCCACCGCTGATCGAGGCGTTCAAGACCAATCCCGCCGCGACTGCGGGCGACTTCTGCCTCGAGATGTACCGGCGCATGGGGCTGCTCGACGGCCTCCGGGTGGTGCGCTCGAGCGATCCCGCGGTGCGCCTGGCGGCGTGCGATATCACGGAGTGTTTTGTGGACGTGCCCCATCAGGGCGAGATCGTCCGCGCGCGCCGGCTCGACGGCGCACTGAAGCTCCATGAAGGTGGCGAGTCCTACACGACGCTGCCGCTGCAGGCGTTCACCCGGGCGCAGGTGAGCCCCACGCGCGACTCGCGGCTCGGTTGGATGCAGTCGGTGATCCATTGCACGCACTATATTGCGGGAATGGGCGAACAGGCCTACTTGAACAAAGCGGATGCCCCGGACATTACGTTCGTGACCCGTGAAACCATTGACCGCTCCGATGAAGCCTACGCCGAAATCTCCCGCCCCTGACGGACCGCTGTTGCTCGCCTTTGGTGCGCACCCGGACGACATCGAATTTGGCTGTGGCGGCGTGATCGCGCGCGAGACCCAGGCCGGGCACAAGGCGCATTTCATCGTCTGTTCGCGCGGTGAGGCGGGCACGCACGGCACGCCGGCCCAGCGTACCGCGGAAGCGAAGAAGTCTGCGGGGATCCTCGGTGCGACGATCGAGTTCGTCGAACTCGGCGGGGATTCGCACATGGAGCACCGGCTCGCCCATGTGCTCGCGTTTGCCGCGATCATCCGCCGCGTGCGTCCGCGCATGCTGCTCGCGCCCACGACCGTGGAGAACCAGCACCCGGACCATGTCGTGGTCGGCCGGATGGTGCGCGACGCCGCGCGCCTGGCGCGTTATGGCGGGGTCGCGGAGCTGATGAAACTCAAGCCGCACGCGATCGAGCAGCTGCTGTTCTATGCCGTCACAGTCGAGGCGGAGCCCACCGATCATTCGGCGATGTTGATGGATGTTTCGGAGCAGGACGTGGTGTCGGCCTGGACGGCCTCGATGGAGGCGCACGCCTCGCAGGCGAAGACGCGGCGTTACGTCGGCCTTCACCTCGCGCGCGCGAAGATGCACGGGGTGCGCGGCGGCGCCGGTCATGCGATCCAACTCTTTCCGAACGATCCGCTGGTGTGCAGTTCGCTCGCGACGCTCGGGCGCGGGGCGCGGCAATTTTGACATGGCCGCGCAACGCCCGCTGAAGATCGGCATCACCTGCTACCCTTCGGTGGGCGGCAGCGGCATTCTGGCTTCGGCGCTTGGCGTGGAACTCGCGGCGCGCGGACACGAGGTGCACTTCATCAGCTACGGCCGGCCGTTTCGGCTGCCCGAGCGCGCGCCGCGGTTGTTTTTCCACCCGGTCGTGATCAACGACTACGGCCTTTTCAAATACCCCGATTACACCCTGCCGCTCTCGGTGAAAATGGCGGAGGTCACCCGCGACTTCGGGCTCGACGTGCTGCACGTCCACTACGCGGTGCCCCACGCGACGGCGGCCATCCTTGCGCGCTCCATGCTCCCGGCCGGGAAAAAACCGCGCGTCGTCACGACGCTCCACGGCACCGATACGACGCTGCTCGGCCGCGACGCCGGCTATGGTCCGGCCATCGGCCACGCGCTCGCGCAATCCGACGCGGTGACGACCGTCTCGGAGTTCTTGCGCCGCGAAACCGAGCGGCTGCTGGGCGTGACGCGCCCGATCGACGTGATTCATAATTTCTTCGATCCGAAGAAACCGACCCGCAGCCGGGCCGCCGTGCGCCGCGAACTCGGGGTGGGCCCCGAGGCGATGATTTTGCACGCCTCCAATCTGCGCGCGCCCAAGCGCATCGACCTGTTGCTCGAGGCGGTCGCGCGCGTGCGTCCGGCCGGCTCGTTCAAGCTCGTGATCCTCGCCGGCGGCGATTTCGCGCCGTTCGAGGACGATGTCCGCCGGCTGGGTTTGGGCGACCGGATCGTCCTGCGGCAAAACGTCAGCGAAATTGAAGACTACTTTCAGGCGGCGGATCTGGGGTTGTTCACGTCGGAGTCGGAGAGCTTTTGCCTGAGCATTTTGGAAGCGATGAACTTTGGTTGCCCGAGCGTGGCGACCGCCGTCGGCGGCATTCCCGAAGTCGTCGAAACCGGCAAGTCCGGCCTGCTCGTGCCCTTCGGCGAGGCGGACGGACTGGCCCGGGCGATGGAGTCGTTGATCGCCCATCCCACGCGCCGCCGCACGATGGGCCGGGCCGCGAAGCAACGGGCCCGCGCGCTGTTTTCCGCCGCGCAGATCGTGCCCCGCTACGAGGCGCTGTATCGTCGCGTCTGCGCGGCGCCGGGTGGGGGAGCGTGACGGTCGCGCCGTGCACGGCGCGCTCGACATGGGACACCGCGCGTTGCAAAGCTCGCCGCCGATGAAAACCCGCCTTGCTTTCTTACTCCTCGCCTCGCTGCTCGGCCTCGCGGTCGGGCGCGCGGCCGACAAAGCCGCTGCTTGGACCCCGATGTTCAACGGCAAAGACCTCTCCGGTTGGAAGACCAACGATGAAGTGCCCGGCGCTTTCTCGGTGGTGAACGGCGAACTCAAGGTCGGGGGCGGCCGCTCGCATCTCTTCTACGGGGCGAACGGCGACGCGTCGTTCAAGAACTTCGAGTTCAAGGCCAAGGTGAAAACCACCAAGGGGGGGAACTCCGGAATCTACATCCACACGGCTTTTGAGCCGAAGGGCTGGCCGTCCAAGGGCTACGAGTGCCAGGTGAACTCGACGCACACCGACGTCAAGAAGACCGGCGGCCTCTACGCCGTGAAAGACGTTTTGAACAACGCGCCGAGCACCGACGACGTGTGGTTCGACTATTACATCAAGGTCGAAGGAAAACACATCGTCATCCAGATCGACGGGAAGACGACGGTGGACTACACGGAGCCCGCCGATTGGGATCCGGCCAAGGCGCTCAAGAACATGGCCGGTCGCAAGCTGAGCTCCGGCACGATCGCGATTCAGGGTCACGACCCGAAGAGCGTAACCTACTACAAGGACATCTTCATTCGCACGCTGCCGTAAGCGCCGCCGCGCCGCCGGCGAGCGTGGAGGGCAAAGCGGGTGAAAAGCCCGCACCGGGGCCGGTCGCGAGACCGGCCTTTTTCGTGGGTGCTTCCGTGGGGCCGGCCGGTGGCCGGGTCGCCCGCTCACCGCGCGGGCCTACTACTTCGGCGCCGGGGCGCGCCACGTCTGTGGGACCGGGCGCGCGCCGGCGGGTTGGCCGGAGATTTTTTGGCGCAGCCAGTCGAGGCCGGCGAGATTGTCGCGGAGGCGGCCCTCGGCGTCCTCGTCGGTGTGGTTGAGGATGCCGATGGGGCCGCGCCAACCGCTGTCGCGGATCGCGGCGAGGAGCGGGGCGTCGAGTTCACCCTGGGCGAGCGGGACGATTTTTTGGCCGGTCTGGTCGCCGCCGGGGACGGTGCCGTTGAGGTTGAGCGCGAGCAGGTGCGGCTTCATCTGCGCGAGGAGTGCGGGGAAGCGGGCGAGGTGGGCGTGGCCGTGGTGCAGATTGTAGACGAGGCCGACGTTGGTGATGCCCTCGGCGCGCAGGTGCGCGATGATTTCGAGCTGGTTCTCGGGTTCGCCGAACCACGCGCCGTGATTGTAGAGCGCAACGGTGCCGTCGAGTTTCTCCGCCGCGACGGCGATGGGGCGGAGGCGGGCGGCTTCGGTGGCGACGCGGGCGCGCTGCTCTTCGGGGGATTTCGTCGGGGCGCCGGCGCCGGTGACCCAGAGCTGGACGCCGCGCTGGTGGTGCCGCGTGAGCACATCGAGAATGAGGCGGGCTTCGTCATTCAGCGTGCGGGGAAACCACCAGGCGAGGAGGCGGATGTGGTGGCGTTGGAGCGCGGCCATCTCGGCGTCGAAGGTCGGGATGTGTTCCGCGCGGTAGTCGTAGGCGAATTGGGTGAAGCCGAGTTTTTCCAGCATCGCGGCGCGCGCTTCGGGTCCGCGCTTTTGGGCGTCGAACGGGACGATGCACCACGCCACGAGGTTTTCGCGCGCGAAGAGGTCGGGGGGCGGAGCCGCGCCCGCGGGCCGCGCGGCCAGCAACGGCAGGACCAGGCCGGCGAGAACGAGGAGGCGGGGCGGTGGCATGGCGGGAGGGACCGGGGGCGGTTTACCGCCAGCGCGGGGCGACTTGGGCCGCGTTCCACGTTTCCCAGAGCGCGGCGAGCGCTTGGGTCCGGGCGGGTTCGGCCGTGGCGCGGTCGGTTTGTTCGCCGACGTCGTGGGCCAGATCGTAGAGCTGCCAGGCGCCGCGCTGGCGGAGGAGTTTCCAATCGCCTTGGCGGATGGCGTGGCGTTCGCCGACGCGCCAGTAGAGGGCGGAGTGCGGTGCAGCGGTGGATTTCCCGGAGAGCAGGGGCCAGAGGTTGACGCCGTCGAGCGGGGTGGGCGGGGCGGAAATGCCCGCGAGGGCGAGGGCGGTGGCGGTGGCGTCGAGGGAGATGACGGGGGTGGCGTCGGTACGGGGGGTGATCCGGCCGGGCCATGAGACGATGAAGGGCACGCGGATGCCGCCTTCCCAGAGTTCGCCTTTGCCGCCGCGCAAGGGGTCGTTGCGGGAGGTGAGTTCCTTGGTCGGGCCCCCGTTGTCGCTCAAGAAAACGACGAGGGTGTTCTCCGCGAGGCCGGTGGCGCGGAGGTGGGCGAGCACGCGACCCACGCTGTCGTCGAGGTGCGCGAGCATCGCGGCGAAGAGGCGGCGGTGGAGATCCGGGAGGTGCGCGAATTTCGCCAGGTAGGCCTCGGGGGCCTGTATCGGGCTGTGGACGGCGTTGTAGGCGAGGTAGAGGAAGAAGGGCTGCGTGCGGTGGCGCGTGATAAAATCGTTGGCCTCGCGGGTGAACGCGTCGGTGAGGTTGGCGCGCTCGTCGACCGGTTGACTGGAGCGGAGGAGGGGGTTGTCGGCGTCGTAGTCGGGCTCGTTGCCGCCCATGTGGGTGGTCCAGACGATGCGGCCGTCGGGGGAGGTCCAGCGGCCGGTGCCGCCGTCGGGGAGGGCGCGGCGTCGCAGCCAAGTGGTGACGCCTTCCCACGGGTGAGGGACGTAGGTGTGGCCCTCGTGGAGAAAGCCGAAGAATTCGTCGAAGCCGCGGCGTTGCGGGTGGAACTCGGCGGTGCCGCCGAGGTGCCACTTGCCGACGAGAGCGGTGGCGTAGCCGGTGGCGCGGAGGTGGTCGGCGACGGTTTTTTCCCCCACGGGCAGGCCGATGCCGGGCGCGGCGTTTTTCGCGCCGATGGGATTAAACTCGAAACCGAAACGCGTTTGGTAGCGGCCGGTGAGCAACGCCGCGCGGGAGGCGGCGCAGAAGGCGGCGGTGACATAGCCGTGGGTGAAGCGCACCCCGCCGGCGGCGAGGGCGTCGAGGTGGGGCGTGGGAATGTCGGTGCCGCCGTAGCAACCGGGTTCGCCGTAGCCGAGATCGTCGGCGACGATGAAGAGGATGTTCGGGCGGCGCGGTTCGGCGGAGCACAGGACCACGGCGGCGGTCGCGGCGGTGGCGAGGGTCGCGAGAAGGCGGAGCAGGCGAAGCGAACTCATGCGATGAGTTCTTTGATGACCTGACCGCCGAACTGGCTGAGCTGTTTGAAGCGGCCGGCGTGGTAGTAGGTGAGTTTGTTGTCGTCGAGGCCGAGGAGGCGCAGGAGCGTGCAGTGCACGTCGCGCACGTGATGGACTTTGTCGACGGCGGTCATGCCGGTCTCGTCGGTGGCACCGATGGTGTGGCCGGCGTTTACGCCGCCGCCGGCGAGCCACATCGTCATGGCGTTGGGGTTGTGATCGCGGCCGTAGGCGGTACCGCCGCGGACGCCGTTGTCGGGGGTGCGGCCAAACTCGCCGCACCACACGATGAGCGTGCTGTCGAGGAGGCCGCGCTGTTTGAGATCGGTGATGAGCGCGGCGATGGGCTGGTCGACCCCGCGCACGAGATTGCCGTGGGCGCGCTCGATGTAGTCGTGGCTGTCCCAGGTGCCGTTGTAGAGCTGCACGAAGCGCACGCCCTTTTCGACGAGCTTGCGGGCGAGCAGACATTTTCGGCCGAAGCTGTCGGTGGCGTCGCTGCCGATGCCGTAGAGATCCTTGGTGGCTTGGGCTTCCTTGGAAAGATCGAGCGTCTCGGGGACCTGCATCTGCATGCGGAAGGCGAGCTCGTAGTTGTCCATGCGGGCGGCGAGTTCGTCGAAGCCGGGATGCTGCGCCGCGTGGGTGGCGTTGAGCTGCGCGATGAGATCGAGGTTCTTGCGCTGGCGCTCGGGGGTGACGCCGGCGGGAGGGGTCAGGTCGAGGATGGGCGAGCCCTTGGCGCGGAGGGGGGTGCCCTGGAAACTCGCGGGCAGGTAACCGTTGCTCCAATTGGCGGTGCCGCCCTGAGGGTAGGAAACCTCGGGGAGGACGATGAAGCCGGGGAGATCCTGGTTCAGCGAGCCGAGCCCGTAGTTGACCCAGGCGCCGAGACCGGGATCGCCGCCGAAGCGGTTGCCACAGTTCATCTGATACATGGCGGTCGGGTGGTTGACGCTGTCGACCTGGCAACCGCGGTAGAAGCAGAGGTCGTCGGCGACCTTGGCGAGGTGGGACCAATTGGTGGCCATGTCGGCCCCGCTCTGGCCGGCCTTGATGAAGTCGAACGGACTGCGGACGTAGTAGCGCTTGCCGCTTTCCATCGCGGACTTTTGCTTTCCCTCGCGCGTGAACTCTTCGAGGTGCAGGCGCGAGAGCGCGGGCTTCGGGTCGAAGGTGTCGAGGTGCGACGGCCCGCCTTCCATCATGAGGAAAATGCAGTTCTTGGCCTTGGCCGGGAGGTGACCGGGCTTGGGGGCCAGGGGCGGGGTCTTTTCGGCGGCGCGGGCGGAGGAGGACTGAGCGAGCAGGGCGGAAAAGGCGACGCTGCCGAGGCTCGCGCCGAGGCCGTAGAGGAAATCGCGGCGGGTGGGGGCGTGGAGGGCGCGGGCGCCGGCGCAGGGGAAGTAGGGGGTGCTCATGGGAGGGCGGAAAAGTTTTCTGGGATTGGGAAATTTTCCTGCCCATAAAATTTTCCTACCTTAACGGATCGGAATTTTAGGTAGGAAGATTTTGTTGGTAGGAAGATTTCAGAAGGCCGGAACTCGGACTATCGTGGTAAAGGTGAGGTCGTGGAGGGCGAGGTTGGCCCAGAGGAGGCGGGTGAGCGGGCTAGCTTCGAGCAGACGCTGGAGGTGGGCGCAGTGCGTCGTATCGATGGATGGCAACGAGGTGAGATAGAAGGCGGTGTCGGGTGCCGCGAGGTGGAAGCGCTGGTTGCCGAGTGGCGTCGTGCCTCGAGTCATAGGGAGCTGACGCATGACTTCGGCTTCGCCACCGAGCAGATGGGTGAGGGCGCGGGCGTAGAGGGCGGTCTCGAGGCCGGTGCCCCAGTCCGTGAGGAGTTCGGTGACGAGCGTGAAAAACAGATCGGGTTGATCGCGATGGACGGCGAAGCGGCGGCGTTCGGCGGTGGTGAGCGGGGCGTTGACGAAGCGCGATTCGACGGAAGAGGGGCGGAAGTTGACGAGCTTGCCGCGGGAGGCGTTGGCGAGGAGCAGGTAGTTCAGCAGTTGCGCCTCGTGCGCTGAGGCGAGGGCCGCCTCGGTCTTGAATTCGTAGAGCGCGCGACCGCCGATGAGGAGATCGGCGTAGTAGGTGTGAGCGAAGCCGCGAAACGTGACGGTGATCGGAAACTCGCGTTGCACGGGACCGAGCCCCGCGGCCGTGAGCCGGTCGGCAAGGTCGGCCTGGTAGACGGCCTCGTCGCAGAGGCGGCCGAGGTCGCGGTGAGCGGCGAAGGCGTGTGCCATCACACGATGATCGAGTTCCTTGAACTCTTCGGTGGAGAGCCGGGGCAGGGAGATCGGCAGCTCAATCGGCATGGGGCTGGAGTGGAGCGAGGGAAGTGGTTTGGAGAAATCTTCCTGCCAACAAAATGTTCCTACCCCAACGGATCGGAATTTTTGGGTAGGAAGATTTTATTGGTAGAAAGATTTTTCGGAGCAAGGCAGAGGAAAAAAAGCTCAGTCGACATACGAAAATTCGTTGGTGTTGAAGAGGGCGAGGCAGACGTCGGCGAGGGCGCGGGTGCGGACCGGGACGTCGGCCGGTTGGAGGTCGGGGACGAAGTCGGCGTTGGCGTGGAGGGTCTCGGTGAAGACGAATTTTTCGCCGGTGTTTTCC
>CAJAYO010000639.1 GCA_903948415.1 uncultured Opitutia bacterium
TGCCGGCCTCGGGCCGCCGTGCCGATGAAGTTTATCTGGGGGAGGTGGACCGATGCGATGTCTACGTCGGCATTTTCGGCGACAGCTATGGCTTCGAGGATGCCGACGGCGTGTCGCCGACGGAGCGCGAGTTTGACCGTGCCACTGCCGCCGGCAAAGAGCGCCTTGTCTTCGTCAAAGGCACCTCCGACACCGCACGCCACCCCAAGATGCTGGCGCTCACCCGGCGGGCCTCGGACCAAGTGGTGCGCCGGCGGTTTTCAACTCTGCCGGAGTTGACGGGAGGTCTCTACGGCAGCCTCGTGGAACGACTGGCGAGGACCGGCGAAATTCGCTCGCTGCCCTTCGATGCGGCGGCGTGCCCGCGGGCCACGCTCGACGATCTCTCGCCCAAGAGAGTGGCCGAGTTTCTCCGCCTCGCGCAGAGCCGCCGTGGCTATGCCTTGGGGCCGGAAACACCGATGCGGGATGCCCTGATTCACCTGAACTTGCTCGACGGCGACCGCCCCAGCCATGCCGCAGTCCTGCTTTTCGCCGACGATCCCCAGCGGTTTCTCCTGACCTCGTTCGTCAAGTGCCTCCGTTTCCACGGCACCGAAATCCGCAAGCCCATTCCGGCCTACAGCAGTTTTCGTGGCACCATGTTTGAACTTGTCGATCAGGCCGTGGACTTTGTCATGTCCAAGCTCGACCGCGCCGTCGGCACGCGAGCCACGAGCAATCAGGCCCCGGAAACTTACGAACTTCCACCCGATGCCGTCTCCGAGGCCATCGTCAACGCGATCGCTCATCGCGACTACGCTTCCAACGCCTCGGTTCAGATCATGCTCTTCGCCGACCGGCTGGAAATTTGGAATCCCGGCGAGCTGTTTCCGCCACTGACCACCGAGGCCCTCCGCAAACCGCATCCGTCGATCCCGCGCAATCCGCTGATTGCCGAGCCGTTGTTTCTGACCCGATACATCGAGCGGGCCGGCACCGGCACGCTCGATATGATTGAGTTGTGCCGCGCCGCCGGGCTTCCGCCTCCTGAGTTCCGTCAGGAGCATGGCCAGGTCATTCAGATTCTTCGTCGGCCGCCTCCAGCCACAGCACCCGTTCCCGCAAACGTGGTGGGCAGGTCAGAGTCAGGGTCAGGGTCGGGGTCAGAGTCATGGCGCTTGAGGTCGGAGTGGCGGCCTGAGTGGGGGGCAGCGTCGGTTCACCATCGAATCATGGTGGCGCTCGCCGCCACGCCTGCCTCCCGGTCTGAAATTGCCGCGGCCATCGGCCACAAATCCATCTCCAGCTCCATTCGGCAGGCAGTGGCCGATCTCATGGCGGCCGGACTGATGGAATACACCGTCCCAGAAAAACCCAACAGCCGACTGCAAAAATACCGGCTCACGCCGAAAGCGGTGGCAGGTTCCACGGTAAAACCCGCCAAGAGTCCGACACTCCGCGCTCCCGCCAAACAGGACAAGCACAAGACAAACAGGACATCGCCCTCCCCAGCGCCCCGGCGCAAAGGGCTCACCAAGGGCGCAAAGGGCTCGCGCTCGACCTGATCAGGCAGTCATCGAATTCACGTCCCCAGGCCCTCCCTAGTTGCTCAATCTTCGCAACGACCTCGAAACTGCCGTCAAACGAGCCCGGCGTGCGGCGGAGACGGGTGCGCGCCAGGCA
>CAJAYO010000640.1 GCA_903948415.1 uncultured Opitutia bacterium
CCCGCCCGCCCCAGATCGCAAGGGCCGACAGCAACATCGTCGCCGACACCAGCGCTCCCTGCACAGCCGTCGTCTGCGCCTTCTCACCGACGCCCGCCTGCGGCAAATCCCCGCGCGCGCCGAACAACCGCGCCACCCGGGAGACACCGCCCATCGCCCATGTCCCGAGGACCATGTCCGGACCGAACAACATCAGCGGCGCGAGCACCGTCCGGAGATTCGCGGCGATGCCCAGCGCCCACCCGAAAGGGCTCGACGGCAGCCGCTCCAGATAGCTCGGCCGCGCTGTCCGCCACGCCAATCCGACCACCGAGGTCGCCACCCCCGGGACCATTTCGGCAATCTGCGCCGGTTCATAAAAATTCGCCCCGCCGGTCCAGAAAAACTCGGGGCCGCACCCCGCGCCCAGCACCCCGCGCCCCGCGCCACGCCCACGCCGTCAAGCCCGAGCGAACGCACCCGGCTCGGGCTCAACCGTCATGGCCGCGTTCTCCCCGAGGGCCTGTCCCTCGCTCGCGGCAGCGAGCTTTTCGTTACCACGGGTTCCGGACGCAGCGCTCCCGCTTCCGCCGTCCACGCCAACTCTCCCCGCTGCGCCGCGAGACACGCTTCCAGCGGCAGCAGCCCCTGCATCGCGCACCACAGCCGCGGCAGCCGCTTCACCTGCGGGCTCATGTCGCCACCTCCGGGCCGCCCGCGTCCTGCGCGTGCCAGTCAATGTGACGCGTAAAGAACATCACCGCCGCCAGCGCCGCGAACAACGCCCCCGTTCCGGCCAGCAGCGCGTAATACTCCAGCTGCAACACCACAAACAGCACCCCGTGCACGCCCGCCAGCAGGGCCCCGATCACCGCCGCCCGCACCCGGCTCTTCAGTATCGCCACGCTATACAACATCACGAGCGCCGACGACGCCACCGCCGCACCGACGTAGGCGACGCCCGGCTCGAACACCTCGCCCAGGGCCAGCAGCGCAAGATAAAACAGGCACATCGCCGCGCCCACGAGCCCGTAGTGCACCGCGTGCAGCCGCAACCCCGCGAGCGTCTCGAACAAAAAGAACGCCGCAAACACCAACGCCAACACGAGCACGCTGTGTTTCAGCGCCCGCTCCACCATGCGATACGCCTCGAACGCCCCGTCCGCCGGCACCGCCCGCCCCACCTTCGCGACCGACGGCGCGACCCGGCCGGCGCCCACCGCGGCCGACGCCGCCGGGATTCCGCCCGATCCCCGCGTCTCGCGCCGCTCCTGTTGCAGCGCATTCACCCAGTGCAGCGGCCACTGCAGCAACAGCACGAGCGCCGCGATGAAGAGGAGTTTCAGCGTGGCGCGGTTGCGGCGGTCGGTTTTCGTCGGCGCGATCGGAGCCGAGGGCGGAAGGAGCGGAGGAGTGGCCAGAGGTAGGTTTTGCATTGCGCCGCCACTCTGCCCCGGGTGCATGAAACGCGTGTGAACTCACCGCGAAATCGCGGTGAAACCGCCGCCCCCGGCCCTCGCGCCCTCACGCCGCCCTACGCCGCCGGCAACGTCAGCTCCGCCCGTGCGCCGCCCTCCCGACGGTTCACCAGCGTCACTTCGCCCCCGTGCAGGCGCGCAATCTCGCGCACGATGCTCAACCCCAGCCCGCTGCTTTTCCGCCCGGAGTCGGGCCGCGGCAGCGAGTAGAAGCGGTCGAAAACCTTCTCCAACGCGAAATCCGGCACCCCCGGGCCCGTGTCTTCAACGCACACGCACACCACGCCGTCCTTCCCTCCGATTTCCACCGTCACCCCGCCGCCCACCGGCGTAAAGGCGAGCGCGTTCTGCACGAGATTCCCCACCGCTTGGCCGAGTAAAAATTTCTCCCCGCGCACGTGGCGCACCTCGCCGCTCCTCAGCGTGAGCGTCACACGCTTCGCCTCCGCCGCCCCCCGCGCCGCTTCCCCTGCCTCCGCCACCACGTCACGCACATCGACCGTCGCCGCCATCGCCGCCCCCGCCCGCCGCGCCTCCAGCGCCGACAGCTCGAGCAAGCGCTCGACGATCCGCTGCAACCGGTCCGACTCCGCCCGCAAATTCGCCACGAAACGCGCCCGTTCCTCGCGCGGCAAATCCTCCCCGAGCAACTCCGCCGCGCCCCGGATCGCCGTCAGCGGCGCCTTGAACTCGTGGGCCAGCGCCTGCGCGTAGCGCTCCACGTGCGCCTTTCCCTCCAGGCTCACCCGCATCTCCTCAAAGGCCCGCCCCAGCGCCGCGATCTCCTTCGCCTTCGACGCCGGCGGCACCGCCGCCCGCCCGTCGCGCACCGCCTCCGCATAGGCCGTCAGCCGCTCCAGCGAATGCGTCAGCCGCGAAGCAATCCACCAGCCCGCCGCCACCAACACCGCCGCGATCGCCCCCGAATACGTCGCCAGCCGCCACCGCGCCTCGCTCACACCCGCGGTGATCGCCGCCAGCGGCCGCCCGACCCCGACCCAACCGACCAGGTCTCCGTCTCGCCGCACCGGCGCTCGCACGCGCAACTCCCCGCCGACCTCCGCCACATTGGGCAACGAATAGTTCTCGGAGGCGCTCCGCCCGCCGCCGCGCATCGGCCAAAGATACACCTGCCCCACATCGCGCCCCCCGGCCGAGTCGAACAGCACCCGGTCCGCCGGATCGTTCGCAAACACCCGCAACAGGTCCGCCTTCGGCGGCAAGGCCGCCAGCTTCTGCGTCCACGCCTCGTCCCCGCGCGGGCCCTCCGTCGCCAGCGCGGCCAGAAACACCGCCGTATCCCCCATCGTCCGACGCATCGACTCGACGTAGCGCAGCCGCACATCGCGCAACACGAGCCCCATCAACAACGCCAACCCCGCGGCCGACACCGCGACGTAGACGACAAAAATCGCCGTGCGAATTTTCATCGGCCCGCGCGTCCGCCTCCGGCCGCATGCCCGCGCCCTTCGCGCAGCGAATACCCCAGCCCGCGATGTGTCTGAATGGGATCGGCCGCCTCCTCGGTCCCCGCCCCCTCGACCGCCACCGCACGCAGTTTCGCCCGCAGCATCTTGATATGGGCATCGACCGTCCGGTCGAGACTCGCCCCCGGGTCTTCCCACACCGCCGCCATCAACTGGTCCCGCGAAAACACCCGCCCCGGCTGGGCCACCAACACCTTCAGCAACCGAAATTCATACCGCGTCAACTCCAGCGCCACGCCGCGATACGCGATCACGCAGCGCGCCTCATCCACTGCAAACGCACCCGCCACCGCGACGCTCTGCCCACCGGTGGCCGGAGGCGCGGCCGCTCCCACCCCCCTCCCTTCGGTCTTCACCGCCGGCACGCGCCGCAAGATCGCCTTCACCCGCGCCGTCAGCTCCCGCGGACTAAACGGTTTTACCAAATAATCGTCGCCCCCGATCTCCAACCCGAGCACGCGATCGATCTCGGCATTTCGCGCCGTCAGAAAAATCACCGGCACGGTCGACGTCCTGCGAATCGCCTTACACACCTCAAACCCCGTCCCATCCGGCAACCCCACATCCAGCACCACCAGCGCAAACGCCCGCCCGGCCCTCTCCGCCGTCTCCAGCGCCGCGAGCCCCGCCCGCCCCGTCGCACACCACTCGGGTGCGAACCCCTCCGTCTTCAACGCATAGAGGAGCGTATCGGCAATCGCCGGTTCGTCTTCGATGATCAATATACGCGGTAGCATGGCTGGGCCAAAGACGGCACGCCCGCCGCGCCGCCCTCTCATGCTCGATCGTTCCTCCCGCCCGCGCAAACGCTTTCTCACCGTCGCGTCCTCAGAGCGACCCGACGGCGTGCCCTTCATCGCCCCCGTCGTGATCGACGACACCACGGAAGCCGGCGCGCGCGTCCCCGCCGGATTCCTCCGCGTGCCATGGACCCCGCCTCCCCGGCGCCCGACCCTCGCCCCAATTCGTCGACCACATCCAACGCCTCCTCGCCCCACCCTCCAGGCCCTCCGCGTCCGGCGTGGCACGGGTCTCCCGACCCGTGGATTCGGGCGAACCGGGCTCAAAAACCCGCGCCGCCAAGCCCCGCATCCCTGCAGCGGCGTGGATCGCCACCGCCACCGTCATCGCCAGCGGAGTCACC
>CAJAYO010000641.1 GCA_903948415.1 uncultured Opitutia bacterium
GGGGATGTAGACGGTGCGGCGGCCATTCGCGAGGGCGTAGGAGGTGACGAGGTCGGCGCTATCCTCGACGGTGGCGACGTCGCGGAGGAAGACGGCGCCCTGCGGGGTGACGCGGAGCGGGACGGCGGCGAGGTCCTGGATGTTTTTGGGGACGGCGTTGACGGGGACGATGGGGTATTTGTCGCCGAGGTTTATGTTGCCCGACGGGCTGAGAATGTTGGCGGCGGTCATGGCCTGCACGAGATCGTCCGGGGAAAGGCCATACGCGCGGAGGCGGTCGGGTTTGGCGTTGATGACGATGGTGCGGGCGCTGCCGCCGAACGGAGGCGGGGCGGAAACACCGGGGAGCGTGGCGAAGAGCGGCCGCACGCGGTTGAGGGCGGCGTCCTGCATCTGGCCGACGGTGACGTTGGGATCGTCGGTGGAGAAGACGAGGTAGCCGACGGGGACGCTGCCGGCGTCGAAGCGGGTGACGAAGGCGCCGGGGGTGCCGGCGGGCATGAAGGAGCGGGAGCGGTTCACGTAGGCGACGACCTCGGACATGGCGGCGGCCATGTCGGTGCCGGGGTGAAACTGGAGCTTCATCAGGGAGGCGCCCTGGATGGACTTCGACTCCACGTGCTCGATACCGGTGATGTAGAGGAAGTGGTATTCGTAGTAGTAAGTGATGTAGCCCTCGATCTGCGCGGGGTCCATGCCGCCGAAGGGTTGCGCGACGTAAATGGTGGGGACGCCGAGCGGGGGGAACGCGTCGCGGGCCATGCGTTGGAGGGCGAGCGTGGCGCCGAGACAGACTGCGACCACGAGCACGAGAACGGACCACGGGGAGCGCAGGGCGAAGCGGACGAGATTCATTTTGGCGGAAAACGGAGAACGGAGAACGGAGAGCGGAGAGCGGAGAGCGGAGAGACGTGAAAAGCGGGGCGAGGGCGGAGAGACGCCACGTCGCGGGGGAGGTTGCGCGGAATCGGTGGGGGAGGAGAAGAGGCGCGCGCGCGGGGGGGGCTGTCAACCGCAGTTTTGGAATTGGGTCCGCGCTCCTGGGGTGGCGGCCGGCGGGCGTAGATTGCCGCAATGTAATCTGTCTGTCCCGAAGCTTTCCGGCGGGTTGCGGGAGGATGCGCCGTGCCAAACCGGAGTTCACGCGGTTCAGCGGGGCGGGCTCACCGCAACTGCCATGGGCCGGCACCCTCGGGGCCGGTTCGCCTCAAACCCAACCCGAAGACGAAAACACTTCGAAATCGCGTCCTCGGTGCCTTGGCGCGGCTCGCCCCCGCGCAACGTTTAGCCATTCCGGCGTGGTCCCGCGGCGAAGCCACGGCCTGTTCCTCGTGTCGCGCGATACCCACCTGGCGGCTGACCCGCGTCGGTCTCGATTTCCTGAAAAGGGTCATCGCAACGATGCCACGAAGATGAACGCGAACGCCCAGGCGTGGGACAATTATTTCAGCCTGATCTGGCGGGGGCGATTGGTGAACGACCAGCTCGACGGCGCCCGCTGGCCGATCGAGGTTTCCCGCAAAGACACTTGCCTCGGCGGCCCGATCCTCGGTGCCGGCACGACGAAGTTTTCCGACAAGAAGTTTTTCGCGCAGGTCACTTGGGGTATCTGCGCAGGCTGGTTCATCGTAAGTCGGTCGGTTGGGTGGGCGGTGCGGTTGGTCCCGCGCCGGTTTTTTTTGACCTCCACCGGCGGGTGCCGTCCGAAACTCGCTCGCCACCGTCAGCCTCTCCGCCCCACCAGGAGTGCACGGCGAATTCTGATCGTCGAAGCCGAACGCGAGACCGCCGTCGAGCCCCACAAGGGCCGGATCGAAAGCGGTGATGTGGTCGACGTCGCCGTGCGCGGGGACGACGGCCCGGGGAGCGCGAGCGAGCTCGCGGCCTACCGTCGACGTCGCCGTGCGCGGGGACGACGGCTTGGGGAGCGCGAGCGAGCTCGCGGCCTACCGTCGACGTCGCCGTGCGCGGGAACGACGGCCCGGGGAGCGCGAGCGAGCTCGCGGCCTACCGTCGACGTCGCCGTGGGCGGGGACGACGGCCCGGGGAGCGCGAGCGAGCTCGCGGCCTACCGTCGACGTCGCCGTGCGCGGGGACCCGTGCCAACGGGCTCGACGAACGTGTCGTGCCGGCGTAGTGGCCCGCCGAACTGCGGGAATGGGCCACGGCCTTCGACGCGATGCGGGACCGCTTGCAGGACTCCTTCAACCGCCTCACGGAATTTTCCTGGGACATTGCCCACGCGCTGCGCAATCCGCTCAACAACCGCCGCGGCGAGACGGAGGTGGCGCTCGGCCGGGCCCGCACGCCCGGGGAATACCGGCAGAACCTCGCCTCTTCGCTGGAGGAATTCGACCGGCTGTCGCGCATGATCGAAGGCCGGATGTTCATCGCGCGGGCCGAGGATCCGCGGACGGCGCTTACGCCCGTGCCGATCGGGGCGCGGCACGAACTGGACGCGGTGAGCGAATTATCCGAGGCCCGCGCGGTCGACCAATGCGTGACCGTGCGCGGCGAAGGGGAGGCGGACTTCGTCGCCGATCCGATGCTGGCGCGCCGCGCCGTGAGCCATCTTCTCGGCCACGCGCTCAAGGACAC
>CAJAYO010000642.1 GCA_903948415.1 uncultured Opitutia bacterium
AGATTTTCGTCGGCGCCGGCGAGGTGGCGGAAATAGTCCAAGTGGGCTTCGACCACCTGCGGGCCCGGCGCGGTCTTGCCGGCGGCGGCAGCGCCCGGCCGGTAGATCGCGGGCGTGGTGAGATTCGGCACGGGGCGCGTGGTCTCGCCGGCGAATTTGGTGCGCAGGCGCTCGGGGAGATTCGCGCCGCCGCGCGGGCCGTGGGGAGATTTGAAGCCGACAGCCATCGAGAAGGGGTGCAGGCGATTTTGGCGGGCGAACGCGATGGCGTAGTCGGTCACCACATCGTCGATCCAGCCTTTCGTGGGGGTGGACACGCCGTTGATCTCGACCGGGCAGTCGAAATATTTTCCCTGGCCGACGAAGCTCGCGGAGTAATCGAAGCCGGGGCGTTGGCCGCTCTGGCTGCCGTGGTGCCATTTGCCGATATAGGCCGTCGTGTAGCCGGCGGTGCGCAGGAGGCTCGCGTGGGTGACGCTGTCGAGGGGGAACGGCGTGTGGTTATTGGCGACCCCGTTGGCGTGATTGTAACGGCCGGTGAGGTAGGCGGCGCGGCTGGGGGCACAAAGCGAGAGGGTGACGAAGGCGTTGCGGAAGCGGACGCCTTCGGTGGCGAGCCGATCCATGTGGGGCGACTGAAACCACGGCCAGCGCGCGCGGTCGCCGAGCTCGCGTTGGACGACGCCCATGGCGTCCGCGCGCTGGTCGTCGGTGTAGATGAAGAGAAAGTTCGGTTTGCGGGCGGGCGTCGCGGCGTCGAGGCGGGCGATGAGCGCGAGGAGCAAAAGCGTGAGCACGGAGAGAACGCGGGAGGCTTGCATGGGAGGAGAATTAGCGTTGGGGGAGGGCGGGGCGGGCGAGGGCGGCAGAGAGCTGCCGGCTCAGCGTGCGGACGAGGTCGGGTTGGGTGGAAGCCACGTTGCGATCCTCTCCGGGATCGGTCGCATGGTCGTAGAGTTCGACGGCGCCGTCACTCCACCGCGTGAAACGCCAGCGCTCGGTGCGGATGGAATCGCCGCGGGCGGTGCCGCGGGTGACGAGGGTGAAGGCGGCGGGTTTGCCGGGCGCGGCGGGGTCGCGGAGGAGCGGGCGGAGGCTCTGGCCGGCGAGGTTGGGTGGGGGCGTGAGTCCGCAGAGGTCGGCGATGGTCGGGTAGAGGTCGACGAATTCGACGAGGCCGCGGGCGACGCCGGGCTTCATGCCGGGGGCGGCGATCAGGAAGGGCGCGCGGCAGCTGCGTTCGAAGAGGGTGTTCTTATTCCACCACTCCCGCTCGCCGAGGTGGTAGCCGTGGTCGCCGAGGAAGATGACGATCGTGTTCTCCCAGAGTTGAAGGCGGTCGAGGGTGGCGAGCACGCGGCCGACCTGAGCGTCCATGTAGGACGTGCAGGCGTAGTAGGCGCGGAGGAATTCCTGGCGCTCGCGGTCGGTGAACCGGCCGAAGGCCGTGCCGAGTTCGCCGAAACCGACGGCTAGGGGCGGGGCGGGAGTTTGGTCGCCGGGTGGGCGGTGCAAGGCGAGCGTGCCTTCCGGATACAGGTCAAAATACTTTTGGGGCGCGACGAAGGGATCGTGCGGCTTCATGAAGCCGGCAGCGATGATCCACGGGCGGTCGCCGAGGTTTTCGATCTCGGCGCTGACGGCGCGCGCGATCTGACCGTCGGGTTGATCATCGTCGTCGCCGTCCATGGCGGCCCAGTTGCACCAGGCGAGTTTCCCCTGGGTGAGATCGCGGCCGGCGAGTTTTTTTCGACCGAGCGGCGTCGCTTCGAAGGACTGCGCGGTGTGCCAGGAGCTGGGCAGGTCCATCCACTTGGCGCGGAGGGCCGCATCGCGACCGCCGCCGAGGTGAAAGATTTTCCCGAAGGCGGCGGCGTGGCGCCCGTCCTCCTTGAGGAGTTGGGGCAACGTGATGACCGCGGGCAGACGATCGCGGAGCATCGTACGGTTGTCGGTGACGCCGGTCTGGTCGGGGCGGAGTCCGGTGAGGAACGAACTGCGGCTGGGATTGCAGACGGTGTATTGCACGTAGGCGCGGTCGAAACGGACGGCGCGCGCGGCGAGGCGATCGATGTGCGGGGTCTTGACGGCGGTGTTGCCGTAACAGCCGAGGGTGTCGCGCAGATCGTCAACGGCGATGAGGAGGACGTTGAGTTTCTTCGGCGGAGTGGCACCGGGTGCGCTGGCGAACAGCGCAGCAAACAGAGCGCAGAGCAGGAAAGAAAGGGGAGGTTTCACGGATGGGTCGCGGCGGGGACAGGGAAGGGGAGGTCTGAAGTGGCGGGATGTTCCCCGCGGATGACTTTGCCGGCGAGGCCGGTGAGCCGGAGATAGTGATCGCTCGGCAGACCTTCGTAGGTGGCGAACTGGACGCCTTCGCCGGGACCGACCGGCGGAGAGTTTGTCACTTTGAAAATTGCGGTGCCCTCGTCGACTTCGTCGAACATGGCGACGTAGAGCATGTCGGCGCCGACGCGTTTCGCCGCGGCGATCTGCGACCAGAAGAAGCGGCCGCCGAGGCGGGGGATGGCGTTGAGGGGTTCGGTCGGTTTCATGTTGTGCCAACTGAACCCGGGGAAGGCGACGGGGAGAAAGTCGATCTTGCGCGCTTGGCACCAGGCGAGGTCCGGCTGCCAGACGGTGGCGGCGTGCGTGGCGGCGGCTTCGGGCGTGCGGTAGCGGCCGGGCGTCCACGGCGAGATCACGTCGGCGAGTTGCACGAGTTCCAAGAGCGTGGGATCGGGAATCGTGTCGCGGGTTTGGGTGCGCCAAAAACTGGGCACGCCGAGCATGATCGCCAGGCCGCCGCTCTCTTTGTCGTCCTTGAGAAACGTGACGATCTTGCGCCAGTCGGCGAGCGTGGGGCGGGGCTTGTCGTCGTCCTTGAAGCCGCAGCCCCAGAGGGCGAGCAGCGGTTTGCCGTGGTGGCGCAGGTAAGCGGGGTCGCTGGTGAGCGCGGTGTCGCGGAGGAGCTTTTTCCAGTCGTCGATCAGCAGGTCAGCTTTGCCCGGGGCGAGGCCGCTGAGATCATACATGAGCGCGTAGACGCGGCCGTGTTGGCGGGCACCGGCGCGGACGTTTTCGAGGACGGCATTGTTCGCCGCGAGCGACGTGCCGCGACTGAGGGAGTTGATGAAACGCTGGAGGAAAACGCCGTCGATGTGGTGCTCCTTCATCCAGGAAAAATGACGCACGACGGTCGGGCGGAGGTAGGAGCTGAAGACTTCCGCAGGTCGGCCGTCGGCGTGGACGAGATCGGTCGGGAAACGCTCGGCGGCGGGGAACTCGGTGAGGTCGGGCCACATGTCGACGCGGACTTTGCCGGCGGCCGGCCTTACGTAGCCACGGGTCCAGTGATTGTAGCCGCGCTTGGCCCCGTCGCCCTCGGCGTTGAACCAGCCCTGGTAGCCGACCATGACTTTGCCGGTGAGGGTGGAGGCATCGACGCGCGGAGTTTCGGCGGCCATGGCGGTGGCGAAGAAGGCGACCAAGGCGTAGAAAACGAAGGAAAGGCGAAGATACGCCAAGGGATGATTCATGGATTTCGAAGAATTACTTGTGCGGGTTCGCGCCATGGTCGGGCGCGGTGATGGATGTCGGAAAAATGCCTAACGCCGAAGACGGGACGACAGAAATATTCACGACAGAAAAATGAGATTATGGTGGGTCGCGTGTCGGATCCTCGTCATGGATTTCTCGCCAAAATTATTGGGGCGTTTTGGTGACGGTCGTCAGCGTGATTTCGTGATTGGTGATGTTGATCCACTGAATCGCCTCTAATGGTAAATGGCTCAACAGCCCCCGGCAATGGTCCGCAGAACTCGTAGGCGGAATGGCGAGGGTGGTAAATCTAAATGCGGCATCCGGTGCACACAGGCTCAGACGTTGAGTGCCGAGCGTCGTGCCGTCGCAGCTGATAACTTCGACGTCGCGCACCACGGTCGCCTCGCCACCGAGGAGGTGCGTCACGGCCTCCTCGGAAAAACTGAGATCAAGACCGGTGCCGAAGTCATCGAGTAGCGGGATGAGGATAGCTTCGAGCGCAACGGCACCGGGAGAGTGCACGTCGAAATCATGCCGCTGAACAGCGAAGCACCGGCGCTCTCCCGTGGTCATCGCCGCGTTGACGAACTCATGCTGGACCTCGGCGGAGCGAAGATTGACGAGCTTGCCGTGCGCGAGGTCGAGCAGCAGCAGATAATTGAGTAGTTGTGCCCGGTGTCGGGGAGTAAAGTCCTCGACGGCCTTGAATTCAAACAGCGCTCCTTCGGCAGTGAGGACATCCAGAAAGTATCGCTTGGTGAACGTGCGGTGCGTTACGTCCACTTGTGTTTCCAGGCGCACGCCGGGGAGTCGCTGGGCGAGTTCCTGCTTGTAAATGCGTTCGTCGAACAGGCGTCCAAAATCGCGGTGAATGGCAAAGACGTGAGCCATCACGCGAAACGAGATTTCACCAAATTGTTTTTGGTTTAGCCGGGGAATGGGGACGGCACAACGGATCGGCATGGAAGAGGGCGAAAGAAGAATTACCGGGCAGCGACGGGCAGGATTCCGGATTTTTCTGTCTCAATTTTTTTGTCGAGCACGAGCCTTAGCGCGATGAACCAATATCGGAGGTGTGGGCACCTTAGGAGGGGACACCGACCGCGAGTCATCGAGCAGTTCCCGGTTTAGCTTTCGGTGCGTCCTTGGTGAGCTCGGCGTAGATTTGGCGGAGGCGGGCTACGGTTTCGGGATGGGCGGCGGCGACGTCGGGTGGTTCGCCGGGGTCGGCTTGGAGATCGAAGAGCGGCGGGGGCGCGGGCGCAATCCCGGTCGTGAGGCCCGGGTGGTCGCTCGGCTGATCAGAGTTGTGGAAAGAAGATCCATTATGATGGCGGGCGAGTGATTGACGTGGCCGGCCGGGATAATGCCCGGCCACCGCGCGAGGCATAGCACGCGAAAGCCGCCCGCGGAGGAGCTGGCTTTCATGCCGCGCCGGCCGCCGGTGCTGCCGCCGAAGCAGGCGCGTTGTCGCTGGTGAAAATGCCACGGTCTGTTCGTCGAGGCCGACTTCGGGGAGCGTCGCGAGGACTGGGCCCGGGCTTCCATCGAGCTCGACGAGGACGTCGGCGTTGGGCCGGTCGGCCGTCCCCGCCGCCCATGAGGCAGTCACGCCCAGCACGACGAGCCGGCTGGTCAGGACGGATTTTATGGAGGGAGAAAGGGGTGGCCGGCGGACTATTGCCTGGTGGGCGCGGCTTTGGCGGGAGCGGTCTTGGCGTTCGGTGCGCGCGGGATCGGTTCGATCGACGCGGGGCTGAACGCGCCGAGATCGGGCAAAGGGGTCTGCACGCCGGTGGCGGGCA
>CAJAYO010000643.1 GCA_903948415.1 uncultured Opitutia bacterium
ACCCTACGCTCTCGGCCCGGTGCCTGGCCATGGGTTGTAACCCGTAGGCGCCAACGTCGGATAACACCCCGGAGCATCCGCTCGGGACGTCGCGCAGGGGCGACGACGTCCCCGGCTAGCTCGCCCCCGCCCTCCCCGTGAGGCGCCGAATGCCCGCGGTGCTCCGCTCCGCCCCCTGTTTTGTTCTTCCGCCGATCACCTCACGCCGCGCCCCGCGATTCTCCTTCGCCTCACCAGGATCATCCCCATCCCGTCCCTGCCCAGCCCCTCGCCCCCGGGGCACCGTCCCCCGCGGCGGTCGCGGAGCCCGGCGCTCTCCGTCGCTGGTTGAGGCCCGCCTCTCCGCCCCGGCAGCGCGGTGCACGGCGCCGCGCGCCCCTCGGCGGGGGCGCTGCCTCGCCCCGCCCGGCGTCCGCGCCTCAGGCCGGAGCCTCCCACCGCCACTCCCGAATCTCCGGCAGGTCTTCGCCGTGAAGTTCGATGTAGCGCCGGTGTTCGACCAATTTGTCTGCCAGGTGCCGGGTCAACCGCCGCCCCTGCTCGCCCGTTTGCGGGAGACGGTGGACGGTGTCCATCACGAGGTGAAAGCGGTCCAGGTCATTCAGCACCGTCATGTCAAAAGGCGTGGTGATGGTGCCCTCTTCCTTGTAGCCGCGGACGTGAATGTTGTCGTGGTTGGTGCGGCGATACGTCAGCCGGTGAATCAGCCACGGGTAGGCGTGGAAGGCAAAGATCACGGGCTTGTCCTTCGTGAAGAGCGCATCGAAGGCCAGGTCGCTTAAACCGTGGGGGTGCTCGGCCTGCGGCTGCAATTTCATCAGGTCGACGACATTCACCACCCGGATTTTCAACTGCGGCAAATGCGTGCGAAGGAGCGAGACCGCCGCGAGGGTCTCCAGCGTGGGCACGTCGCCGCAACAGGCCATGACCACATCGGGCTCCCCGCCCGCGTCGTTGCTCGCCCACGGCCAGACCCCGATCCCGGCGGCGCAGTGGGCGGCGGCCGCATCCATGGCCAGCCATTGCGGCGCGGGATGTTTGCCGGCGATCACGACGTTGACGTAATGACGGCTGCGCAGGCAGTGGTCCATGACGGAGAGCAGACAGTTGGCGTCGGGCGGCAGGTAAACCCGGACGACCTCGGCCTTTTTGTTCACGACGTGGTCGATAAAGCCCGGATCCTGATGGGAGAAACCGTTGTGATCCTGGCGCCACACATGCGAAGCGAGGAGATAGTTTAACGAGGCAATCTTGCGCCGCCACGGCAGGTGCGCCGTGACCTTCAGCCACTTGGCGTGCTGATTGAACATCGAATCGATGATGTGAATAAACGCCTCGTAGCAGTTGAAGAGCCCGTGGCGGCCCGTCAGCAGGTAGCCCTCAAGCCAGCCTTCGCACTGGTGTTCACTGAGCATCTCCATCACGCGCCCGGTGCGCGCGAGCAGTTCGTCGTTCGGCCACAGCGCCCCGTTCCACTGGCGGTTCGTCGCTTCAAACAACGCCTCCAACCCGTTCGACAGCGTCTCGTCCGGACCGAACACCCGGAAGTTCCGGTGCGCTTCGTTCTGTCGGACCACATCGCGCAGAAAGCGGCCGAGGACATGGGTGTCGCCGATCCCGCGCACGCCCGGCGTCGCGACCGCGACGGCATAGTCGCGAAAATCCGGCATCCGCAAGTCGCGCAGCAGCCGGCCGCCGTTGGCGTGCGGGTTCGCCCCCATCCGCCGGTCGCCGGTGGGGACGAGCGCGGCCAATTCCGGTTTCAGTCGGCCCGCCGCGTCGAAAAGTTCCTCGGGCCGGTAGCTCCTCAGCCAGTTTTCCAGGAGCTGCAAGTGTGCGGGATGCGTCGCGGGGTCGGAGAGGGGCACCTGGTGGGCGTGGAAGGTCCCTTCAATCTGCCGGCCGTCGACGACCTTCGGCCCGGTCCAGCCCTTCGGCGAAGCGAGCACAATCATCGGCCAAGGCGGGCGCGCGGTCTGGCCGTCGACGCGGGCGTCGTGCTGGAACCGTCTGATCTGCTCGACCGCCGTATCAAGCGTCGCGGCCATGGCCTCGTGCATGAGGGCCGGCTCTTCAGTCTCGACGAAGTAAGGCGTCCAGCCGTAGCCGCGGAGCAGTTGGTCCAATTCCCCGCGGGGGCTATTTCTACGGTGGTAGGCTGGAAACACGGGACGGACACG
>CAJAYO010000644.1 GCA_903948415.1 uncultured Opitutia bacterium
CCGCGAGGCCAAGGTCGCGACCCACGCCGACGACGACACGTTTACGCGCTTCACGCCGTTCGAGCGCATGCTGCATCTGATGATGGTGACGAGCTTCCTGGCGCTGGTGATCACGGGCATGCCGCTGAAGTTCTATTACACGGACTGGGCGAAGATCATGTTCAAATTTATCGGCAGCGCCGAGGTTGCGCGCACGCTGCACCACTACGCGGCCGTCGTGACGTTCGGCTATTTCGTGCTTCACGTGGGCAGCCTGATTCCGGAGTTCTGGAGCAAGCGGCACACGTTGCGCGACCCGGCGACCGGGAAATTCCAACTCTCCCGCGTCTGGGCGACCGTGTTCGGGCCCGACTCGATGGTCCCGTCGTTCCAGGACTGGCGCGACTTTGTCGCCCACCAAAAATGGTTTTTCGGCAAAGGCCCGCGGCCGCACTTCGACCGCTGGACGTATTGGGAGCGCTTTGACTACTTCGCGGTATTCTGGGGCATCGCGATCATCGGGTTCTCCGGCCTGATCCTGTGGTTCCCGAAGTTCTTCACGCTCTTCCTGCCCGGCTGGGTGATCAACATCGCGATGGTGGTGCACTCCGACGAGGCGTTGCTGGCCGCCGGCTTCATCTTCTCCTTCCACTTCTTCAACACGCATTTCCGGATCGAGAAATTCCCGATGGACACCGTGATCTTCTCGGGCCGCATCTCGAAAACGGAGATGTTGCACGAACGGAAGCGCTGGTATGACCGCCTGGTGGCCGCCGGCCAGCTCGAGACCTACCGCGTCAAGGCCGACGACTGGGAAGGGCGGAAGAACATCGCGAAGACGATGGGCTTTATCTTCTTCGGCACTGGCCTCGTGCTCTTGGTGTTGATCGTCTACGCGATGGCCTCGCGGTTGGGGCATTGAGTCTGGGTTCGGGGGCACCGGCGCCGCTGTCGACGAGGCCGGACGGGGAGTTTGGCGTGGCCGCGGCCCTTCGGAGCCAAGCGGGCCACGCGACGGGCCCTCGCCCGTTTGGTCAGACCGGGTGTGCCGGCGGACCCATCGGTTGGCGCCGCGGGGCGGTCCGGTGTCCGGATACGGGCGCGATGGGCGGTGAGCAGGGTTGGCCGGACCTTCGACGACCGGGGGGAATCGGTGGCAGAGTGAGCGCGGCCAGCGGACGAAAATGCGCGGCGGGTGTGCGGGGGGACGCGTCCCGCCGAGCCCGGGACGTGCATCGTCTCGCGAGCTGCCGAAGGCGCCGCTGGCGGCGGTCAAGATCACGCCGATCCGCGCGCGCACCGTCGGTCAGGCCCACCGGAGCAGACGGCTTCGCGGTGCGGTGTACGTCGTGGGTGGACACGGTGCCGCGGGATCGACGTTGAGGGTCGGGGTGGTTGCACCGATGATCGGCGTGCCAAAGAGAACGCCCAGCGCAAGGGCGCCGCGGCGTCTGCGGTTCAGCGAATCCGGGGCTTTCCGCCGGGCGCGGGCGCCGGGCCGGTCAATGCCCGTTCGCGTGCGAGACGAGAGTCACGCGATTTGGAGGCGCCGGC
>CAJAYO010000645.1 GCA_903948415.1 uncultured Opitutia bacterium
CTCGGCACCCTGGGGGTGGCGCGCGGTTCGGCCAAGTGGATGGCGGAAAACCAAACGGTCAACTACGACGCCTCGCCGATCAACCAATGGATGACCACGGCCGACCCGGCGGGCTACGGCTTGCCCCCCGGGGTGTGGGTCGCCCTCGCCCTGGCGACCCTGACGGCCTTGGTGTTGAAAAACACGGTGTTTGGCCGGCATGTGTTTGCCCTGGGCTCCAACGAGGCGACGGCGCGGCTGTGCGGTATTCCGACCGTGCGACTGAAAATCATGATTTACGCGCTGGCCGGGTGTTTCTTCGGTCTGGCGGGTCTGTTTCAACTTTCCCGGCTCCGGCAGGGCGACCCGACGGTGGCCGTGGGCCTTGAGCTCGACATTATCGCCGCCGTGATCATCGGGGGGGCGAGCCTGTCGGGCGGGGTCGGCACGATTTTGGGTTCGATGATCGGCGCGCTCATCATGGCGGTGTTGCGCAACGGCTCGCAGCAGATGGGCTGGCCGACGTATTTTCAGGAGATTATCATTGGGCTGGTGATCATCGTCGCCGTGTTTCTCGACCGTCTGCGGCAAGGGCGTCAGACCTGAGCGCGGGCGGCCGCTGATGCGCGAATCGGGCGGCGCTTTCAGGGTCGACCGCACCTTTCGGCCCGCGGTAGCACCTTCCCGCCGCCGAGTCACGTACGCTGGCCGACTCACGCACGCTGGCGGAGGCTACACGCTGCACGGCGCAGGCGAAGGAGGCGGTGCGGTTGCGGGCGAACATTTTTCGGGCGATGGCGGACATCGCGGACGAGGTCCGGCTCTCCGCACGTGTTATTTTTGGCGACTGGCCTCGGTCGGGCGGCGATGGACGGCCGCTTTCCAGGGGAGGCGGCCGTGATGCGTCCGGGTCAGACGTCGAGGATGAGCCGAGTTTTCGGTCGAGCGATGCAGACGAGGCAGGAGCCCTGCTCAGGGGGCGAACCGGGAGGATGGACGTAGTCCACCTCGCCTTCGATAATGGCCGTCAGACACGTGCCGCAGTTTCCGGCGCGACAGCCCGACGCGACCGGCACGCCGTGTCGCTCGGCCAGATCGAGGAGCGTGGCGCAGTTCGGGTCCCACGAAATCGGCTTCCCCGCCCGGCCGAACGCGATCGTCAACTCGGTGCCTGCAGGCACGGTCACGGCGGCGGCGCTCGCCGGTCGTTTGACGGTCGAGGGACCAAAGGTCTCGAAGCGAATATCCGCTTTGGGGACGCCCCACGTCGCGAGACCGGTGGTGAGGGACTCCATGAACGCGCCCGGACCACAGGCGTAATACACGTAGTGGTTGGCGGGAAGCAGTTGCTTGAGGAGGTCGACGCTGACGCGCCCAGCGTGGTCGAAATCCCGCCCCGCGTGCTCCTCGGGCAAGGCGTCGCTGACGCAAATCTTCAGGCGCACATTGGGGTGGTCGCGCGCGATCCGGCGGAGGGCTTCGGCTTGGATCAATTCCAGGGCATGCCGCACGCCATGGATAAACCACACTAATCTCTGCCCGCGCAGCGGACGCCGGTCACGCGCTACAGCAAGCCCGAGGCAGCCGGCCGTGCCCTTCAGCGTGTGGATGACGCGGAAGATATTGTTCATCGAATCCGGACCGGTCTGGCCTTGCTCGAGGGCCAGCAGCTCGCGGTCAAAGCGGTCAAGGCCCTCGTGGCTTTCGAGCAAGAGGTCTTTGACGAGTTCCTGTTGCAGAGTTTCGTTGATGGCCATGGGAGGGGAAGGGGGTTAGGCGGGCAGGACTTTGGCGACGATCGCGAGGAGTTGTTCTTGGCTAAACGGTTTGACGATCCAGCCCGTGGCTCCGGCGGCCCGGCCGAGCATTTTCTTGGCGGGATCGGACTCGGTCGTGAGCAAAATAATCGGGGTGCGGGCGAACGACGGGAGTGCGCGCAATTGGCGCGTGAGCTCGAGGCCATCCATGTTGGGCATGTTAACGTCGGTGAGGACGAGATCCACGGGGCGCTGGCGGAGGACGGTGAGGGCTTCGACGCCGTCGCCCGCCTCAAACACTTCGTGGCCGGCGCCCTTCAAAGTGAAGGCGACCATTTTTCGCATGGTGGCGGCGTCGTCCACGGTGATGATTTTCTTACTCATGGAGGGGGCGAAGGAGCGGAGGCAAAAGGGAAACCGGGTGGGCCCGTCGGCCGGTCAGGTGCGTCGAAGTCATAAAATGCGCGAGGAAAGTCGGTGGCGGATAAACCAGGAGCGGCGGCGGTTTCGTCTTATCGGCTGCGCGGGAGCCGACTTTAACGAAAACCTTTCTATCCGTATTCAGGCAGAAAGGCGTTGATCGGGATTGGTCGGAGCCGTCGGCATTGCGGAGGAAGCCGACGGAGGGTCGAACCATAGATCGATTTCGGCCGTGGGCGACGGCGGCGCAGGAGCTGTGCCGGGGGTGGGCGCGGGCGCGTCGAAGCCGAAGAGCTCGATGTCGCCTTGGCCGGGGGCGGCGAGGTCGGAACTGGACAAGTCGACGTCGTCAGTGGCAGA
>CAJAYO010000646.1 GCA_903948415.1 uncultured Opitutia bacterium
CGTTGGCCTGACGCGGGACTTGCAGCAGGGCTTTCAGCTCGGCGATCGCGCGATCCTTCTCCCCGACGATGGCGCAGACCTCGGTCGGCACGTCACGGGCGTTGATCCCCCTGAACCCATCGATGCCCGAAAACTCGCGCGCCTGCGGCAAGATTTGCTCCGCCGCCCACGCATCGCCGCCGTCGGCGCGCTGGAAGAGGACCGTGATTCCCCGCGGGCCAGGACGGGTTGAAGGAGTGCGTCGCTCATGGGTCAGATGGCGGACGATCTCCGCGTACGGCCGAACGCTCAACGCCCACGTGGTCCGCGGGCTCAGCGCGCCGTCGGCCCTCCGGCCAGCACCGCCAATGCCGCCGCCAAATCCACGTCCCGCCCGGCGCGCACGTCCGCGACGGTGCGCGCCACCTTCACCTCCGGCTCGACGCCGTCATTCTCCAGCCGCCGCCCCTTCGGCGTCACGTAGTCCTCCCGGCTCAGCTGCAATTCGCCGCCGTCGGGCAAACTATGATACCAACTCGCGAGCACCGCGCCCGCCGTCTTCCGCCCCACGATCGTCGCGCGCCCGTGCTCCTGCAGCACCGCCGCAAAAATCTCCGCCGCGCTCCCGGTCGCCCCGTCCACGAGCACGACCACGCGCCCGCCGTAACGAGCCGACCCGATTTGCCACGAACTTTTCCCGCCGCGATGACCGCCGCGCGTGACAAAGGTCCCGCAATCCACCGACCGGTCGAAAAACTCGCCGATCGTGATTCCGAGCGAGATCGTGCCGCCGCCCGGGTTGCGCCGGAGGTCGATCACGACGGCTGGGGCCGCGCGGTTCGCCTTCAGCTGATCGCTCAGCCAGCGCCGGTCCGCCGTGTCGAAGGCGTCAAACCGCAGGTAGACCGCCCCGCCCGGCAGCGCGCGCACTTCCTGCCGCGGTTTCGTCGACAGCCCTTTCGCCGCGAGGTCCAGCGCCACCGGCCGGTCGCTGTCATCCAAAAACTCCCACCGCGCCACTTCGCCTTCCTTCGGCCGCGCCTCGCTGCGTTCGCCAAACGGCGTGCCGTTCCGCGCGACCACGATCCAGCCCGCCTTCACTCCCGCCGCTTCCGCGGGACCGCCCGCCACGAGTTCGGTGACGATCCACCGGCCGTCGACCCGCGTCAGGTTGAACCCCGTGCGCGCCCGCGTCTGCGTGTGACGCTCCTTCGCCTGCACCGGCGGCAACGCTTGCGTGTGGCTGTCCTTGAGCAGCCCGACCATCGCGTTGAGCGACGCGTAGAGCGCCTTCTCATCGGCCGCGGCCGCCGCCTCCGCGCCATGCTTCACACCCGCCGCCGGCCAATCGACGCCGTGTAATTTCGGATCGTAGTGCCCGTCCGCGACGAGACTCCACACCCGCTCGAACACCCGCACGTTCGCTTCCGCCCGCGCCCGTTGCTCCGTCGGCACCGCCGCCCATGAAACCCGCGGCGCCGGCGTGGTCGTGCACCCGGCGAGCAGCAACGCCATCGCGGCGCCCGCGACGCCTCGCCAACGCAGCCATCGCGGGGCGCGCGCCGCCGGCGTCATGCCTCCACCAAATCCTTCTCAATCCGGAGATTTCCGATGATAAAATCCTGCCGCTCCGGCGTGTTCTTACCCATGAAGAACGTCAGCAGCTCGTCGCTGTTGTGGAGGTGGTTCAGGGTCAGCGGATCGAGGCGGATATTCTCCCCGATAAAATCCTTGAACTCGCCCGCCGAGATTTCGCCCAGGCCCTTGAAGCGCGTGATCTCGTGGCTCGCCCCCAGTTCCCCCACCGCCGCCTGCTTCTCCTGCTCGGAGTAGCAGTAAATTGTTTTCTTTTTGTTCCGTACGCGGAAGAGCGGCGTGTCCAAAATAAACAAATGCCCGTTGCGGATCAGGTCCGGGAAAAATTGCAGGAAAAACGAGATCAACAGCAGCCGGATGTGCATGCCGTCGACGTCCGCGTCGGTCGCGATCACCACCTTGTTGTAGCGCAGCCCGTCGAGGCCCTCCTCGATGTTGAGCGCGGACTGCAGCAGGTGAAACTCCTCGTTCTCGTAGATCACTTTCTTCGACAGCCCGTAGGTGTTGAGCGGCTTTCCTTTGAGCGCAAAGACGGCCTGCGTCTGCACGTCGCGCGTCGCCGTGAGCGAACCCGCCGCCGAGTCGCCCTCGACGATGAAGAGCGTGCTCTCCTCGGCGCGCACGTGCTTGTCCCCGAGGTGGAGGCGGCAGTCGCGCAGCTTCTTGTTGTGCAGCGACGCCTTCTTCGCGCGGTCGCGGGCGAGACCGCGGATGCCGGCGAGCTCCTTCCGCTCCAGTTCGTTCTCCTCGATCTTCCGCTTCAGCGTCTCGGCCGTCTCCTTGTGCTTGTGCAGGTAGACGTCGAGCGACTGCTGCATGAACTTGCCGACAAATTCCTTCAGGCTCGGGCCGTCCGGCCCCACCGCCGCGGAACCGAGCTTCGTCTTCGTCTGCGACTCGAACACCGGCTCCATCACCCGCACGGCGACGGCCGCGTCGATCGACTGGCGGATGTCGGCGGCGTCGTAGTCCTTCTTGAAAAAATTGCGGATCGTGTCGACCAGCGCCTCGCGAAACGCGGCGAGGTGCGTGCCGCCCATCGTCGTGTGCTGGCCGTTGACGAACGAATAATACTCTTCGCCGTAGTGCGCGCCGTGGGTGAACGCCACCTCGATGTCCTCGCCTTCGAGGTGCACGATCGGATACAGCGGCTCGCCGCTGAGATTCTTCTGGAGCAGGTCCTTCAGGCCGTGCTCCGAGCGGAACGCTTTTCCGTTCAACGTGAGTGTGAGGCCGCGGTTGAGGAAGGCGTAGTTCCAGAGCATGTCCTCGATGAACTCGAGCCGGAACTTGAAGTCCTTCCCGAAGAGCGCCTCGTCCGGAATGAACTCCACGAGCGTGCCCGTGCGTTCGTCGCTCTTCACCACCTTGTGCTCCTTCTTCAGTTTCCCCTGCGAAAACTCGACGAGCTTCGTCTGGCCGTCGCGAAACGCCTGCGCGCGATATTCGAACGACAGCGCATTGACGGCCTTCTGACCGACCCCGTTCAGACCGACGGATTTCTGGAAGGTCTCGCTGTCGTATTTCGCCCCCGTGTTGATGATCGAGACGCAGTCGACGAGTTTCCCGAGCGGAATGCCGCGCCCGTAATCGCGGATGCGCAGCATGCGTTCGTGGAGCTCGACCTCGATCTTCTTGCCCGCGCCCATCGTGAATTCGTCGATGCAGTTGTCGATCGTCTCCTTGAGCAGGACGTAGATGCCGTCTTCCGCGTGCGAGCCGTTGCCGAGCCGGCCGATATACATGCCGGGCCGCAGCCGGATGTGCTCGAGCGAGGAGAGGGTCTTGATGGAGGCTTCGGTGTAGGCTTGGGCCATGGGTGGAAGCGCGAAAACAGAGGGAGGCCGCGCGCGTTGACAAGCGCGATTGCAGGGCTTGCCGCCGCCCACCCGACCCGCCACGGTCCCCCGTCCTCCTTTATCCATGAAAAAGTTCCTGCTCATCGGCGGCGGCCTGCTGGCCCTCGCACTCGTCGCCTTCGTCGCCCTCGAATTTTTCCTCGGCCATATCGTCACGGCGGGCGTCAACAACTTCGCCCCCAAGCTCACCCAGACCAAGGTCGTCCTCGACCGCGCGACGATTTCCCCCCTCAACGGCCACGGCACCCTCCACGGCCTCGTCGTCAGCAACCCCAAGGGCTGGAGCGACGGCCCTCTCTGCTCCGTAGGCCAGGTCCACGTCGACGTCGCGCCGTTTTCCCTCCTCGGCGACCACGTCATCGTCAACGAAATCGCCCTCGAAGCCCCGGAGTTCAACTACGAGACAAAGATCATCGCCAGCAACGTCGCCGACTTGCTGAAAAATATCGAAGCCACGATGGGCGGCGGCAAGAACGCGGCGCCGGCGGCCACCACGAAGAGCGGCCAGCCGATCAAATTTGCGGTCAAGAAATTCCGCCTGACCAACGGCAAGGTCCGCCTCGGTCTCGCCGGCACCGGCATGACGCTCCCGATGCCCGACATCGAGCTGAACGACCTCGGCACCAAAGAGGGCGGCATCACCCCCGATCAACTCGTCCTCGTCGTCATGAAAAGTGTCACGAGCAGCGTCGTGAGCGCCACGACCAAAGCGGCCGGACAGATCGGCTCGACCAGCGGCGCGGCCGCCGCGGAGGGCGCGAAGCAAGCCGTCGAAGGCCTCAAGGGCCTGTTCGGCGGCAAAAAGGGCCCGTAACCCGCACGGCCGGGAGCTCGCCCCGCGGCCTATCGCTTTTTCTTTTTCGGCAGGCGTTCCGCCGAAAAATTGATCGGCTGGCCCGCGAGCGCCGTGCGGTAATTTTCAAGCTGCGGATCGTTCGTGCGCTCCATGTAGCCCGACAGCAGCGCCTTCAGGCGCGCGATCTCCGCGGCGAAGGCGGGATTGCCGATTTCGTTGCGCCGCTCGGACTCGTCCTTCGTGAGATCGTAAAACGCGAGCACGTTCCCGTGGAGGAGCTGGTCGACGCGGCCCTCGATGCGGGGGTCCGTCCGGGCGGCTGCGGCCAGCGCCGCGTAGCTGAGGCCGTTCATCGCCTCGACCTTGAACGACGCCTGCGGCGAGGCCCACGCGTGAAACATCAGCGCGTGCGTGGCCGTGCGCACGCAACGCTGGGGAAAAAAGATACCGCTGCTCACGCTGTTGACGTGGGTGAACACGTGGTCGCGGTCGGCCTGCGGCTCGCCCCGGAGCAGCGGCAGCCACGAGCGGCCGTCGAGTCCCGCGGGCGCGGGCACGCGCAGGACTTCGAGCAGCGTCGGCATGAGATCCACGCTGGAGACGAGTTCGGTCCGCTGCTGCGGCGCCCCCATCCCGGGCCAGCGCAGGCAGACCGGCGAACGCGTGCCGTTGAAATACACCGTGGCCTTCGCGAACGGAAACGACATGCCGTGGTCGCTCAGGAAAATCACGACGGTGCGCGCGGCCTCGCCCGAGTCGTCGAGCGCCTGCAGGACCTGCGCAAAGCTGAGATCGAGGCGCTTAATGCTGCCGTAATATTGCGCGACTTCGCGCCGCAGGTTCGGCACGTCCTCCAGAAAACTCGGGATCGGCACCTCCCCCGGCAACAAGGGCACGACCACGCCCTCGACTTCGTTCGGTTCGTCGCCGTTGACGCCGTCGTCGGCCTTCTTCGCGGCCTTCTTTTTCTGCGCGGAGGATTTGCCGGCGCCGTAGAACGGCCGGTGCGGATCGGTGAGGTTGCAGTTGATGAAAAAGGGCTTTTGCACCTTCTGCGCGGCGGCGATGGCGTCGCGGGTGTGTCGGCCGAGGAGGTCGGGGTTCTTGCCGGAGCCCATGAACTTCGCATCCCACGGGAAGCTCGACTCGGGCATCATGTGCGGGAGCTTGTTGATGCCCGCCGCGAAATAGCCCGCGCTGCGCAGCACGGTGACGAGCGACGGCGTGCCCTCGCGCATGGGTTCGAAGCCGAGCGCGCCATTGCGATGCGGCACGCGGCCACTCATGAACGCCGAACGCGACGGCTGGCAGATCGGCGCGGCGACGTGCTGGTTGACGAAGCGGTGCGCGGTCGCGGCAAACCGGTCGAGCGTGGGCGTGAGCTTCAGCGGGTTGCCCATCCAACCGGGCGAATCGGCGTTCATGTCGTCCGCCGTAATGAACAGGACATTGAGCGGACGCTCGGCCGCGGCCGCGGTCGCTCCGGCCAGGCCCAGTGCAACCACGGTGAACACAAAGCGGAGAGAGAACATGGATTTTTTTTGGGGGGGGAACGCGGGCCCGCGTCGGGCCTCAGCCCGCTTGGTCTGCGCGATCGCCCGAAACGCGTCACGCCGAATTGAATCTTCCCCGCAAAAACACCTTCGCGCGAAATCGCTCGGCTGCCGCGCCGCGCGGCGGGCGCTCGCGCGTTGATGCCCCGCCCCCGCCGCACTCCGCTGGCCGGCCATGACAGTCACCTACTCCCTCGAAGTCCTGTCGTCTTGGTGCACCGGAGTTGAGCCCGCCTGGGCGGAGTTGAAAACCTGTTACGCCGGCCGCGCCGAGTTCGCGGGGCGGATCGCGCTGATGCATCCGTCCGCTTTCCCGCCGTCCCGCGCCCAGACCGATTGGTTCGACCGACGCAGCGGGGCAACGTGATGCGTTCCCCGTTCAGGCTCAGTTCCGGCCCGTTCGAAGCCGAACGCCAGGGACACCACAAAGCGCCGAACCTCGTCACCGAGGGCGCGCGCGAGTTCGGCTTCGCCGGCGACGAGATCCGCCTCGCCCTCGCCTGCGCCGGTGTCCGCGAAGGGCAAAAAATCGCCGATCGTGCCACCGCCGTGACCATCGCGGCGAAAGCCGGCGGCAAGCAACTTCCCGCGAAAAAATTCCGCGCCGCCGCCGGGTCGTCCTCCGTCGGCGCCCGCGTCGACGCCAGCACCGCGGAGTTCTTTGCGCCCCAAATCCCCCAGCGCCCGGCCTTCGTCTTGACCACCGCCGTCGGCGACCAAGCCGTCTTCTCCGGTCTCGCCCGCTTTGCCCCGTTGGTCGCCACGATCGACACCATGCTCGC
>CAJAYO010000647.1 GCA_903948415.1 uncultured Opitutia bacterium
GGCACGAGGTTCGACAACACGCCGCCTTCGACCTTCCACGCGCTCTCGACTTTGTCCTCCTTCGGTTTCCAACCGGCGAGATCCTTGCCGTTGAAGAGCGCGATCGGCTCGCCGAATTTCACCTTCTTCAGATCGGGCCGGGGCGGCAGCGCGGGGATGCGTTTGCCGGTGAATTGGGCGCTGTCGTAGGCCGTGCCATTCACTTTCGGGGCCAGTTGGGTGAGCTGCAGCGTGTCGCCCTCGCCCAGCTTGGCGGTGATGGCTTCCGTGAATTGCTGGGTGCGCACGACCTTGCCGGCGGCATCTTTGCGCGGCACGTCACGGGTGCGGGTCACGATCAGACTGTCCTCGGTGATCACCACGCTCGAGACGGGCACCACGCTGCCACCACCCCACAGGATCGAGCCGTCGTAGTAGCCTTTTTCTTTTTTCACTTCGAGCCAGCCGGCGGCCCCGTTCGGCAGCGTGAGCGCCCAGCGTCCGAGGAACGCCTCGTTGGGCGCCGCGGCCAACGGGCCCGGCCCGAGCGCCACGACGAGCGCCGTCAATTGCAACACCACCTGGACCACACGTGAGGTTTTCATAGGGAAGAGAGAAAGCAGGGGCCACAGTGCGCGCCGGCGCCGCCGCGTCGAGAAACAATCCGCTCGCCGTGCATCCTCCCCGTTGCGTTATTCGTCCTACCCCTCGCTCCATGAATCGTCCTCTTGTCGCCTTGCTTTCCGGCCTCGCCCTGCCTCTCGCGACTCTCGCCGCCGCCCCGCGCCCCGTTTCCTTCGAGAAACTCACGCTCACGTCCGAATACTGGTGCGACGGCGTGAACGCCGCCGACCTCAACGGTGACGGCAAGAGGGATGTCGTCGCCGGACCGTTCTGGTATGCCGGCCCCGACTTCAAGACGCGCCACACCTTCTATGAGCCCGTCGCGCAGGAGCTCGAGAAGACGCCGACGAACTCGATGTTCACCTTCATCGCCGATTTCAACGGCGACGGCCGTCCCGACATTCTCGTGCTCGGTCGCGTGCTGTTCCATCAGGCGTTCTGGTATGAGAACCCCGGCGCCGCCGCGGCCACCCAGCCCGACGCCCGCTGGAAAAAACACTTCGTCGCCAACCGGGTCTTCGGCGAGTCCCCGCTCTTCGTCGACGTCGATGGCGACGGCAAACCCGAACTCGTCTCGATCTCCGGCAACGTCGCCGCCGACAAAATCAAGCAGTGGGGCTGGTATGCGCCGAACTGGGCCGCGCCCGACGCGCCGTGGAAATTCGTTCCCGTCACCGAAAAGGCCGAGTTCAACCATTACTACCACGGTGAAGGCATCGGCGACCTCAACGGCGACGGCCGCGCCGACCTCGTGACCAACGAGGGCTGGTGGGAACAGCCCGCCCAAGGTGCGCCGGCCGGCACGCTCTGGAAAAAACACGCGTTCACCTTCAGCTCCGACCGCGGCGGGGCCCAGATTCTCGTCACCGACGTCAACGGCGACGGGCGCGCCGACGTCGTCACCGCTCTCAACGCCCACGGCTGGGGCCTCGCGTGGTTCGAGCAGAAGCGCGACGCCGCCGGCGCGATCACCTTCGTCGAACACAAGCTGATGGGCACGCGCGCCGAGGAGAAAACCTACGGCGTCGCCTTTTCGCAGCCCCACGCCCTCACGCTCGCCGACCTCGACGGCGACGGTTTGCCCGACGTGATCACCGGCAAACGCCGTTGGGCCCATGGCCCGACCGGCGACGTCGAGCCGATGGGCACCCCGGTCAACTACGCCTTTCTGCTCCGGCGGGACGCGGCCGCACCCGGTGGCGCCCGCTTTGTCCCGCAACTGATCGACGACGCGTCCGCCCTCGGCACCCAAATCGAAGCCGTCGACGTCAACGGCGACGGCATCCCCGACGTGCTCACCGCTTCCAAACTCGGCGTCTTTGTTTTTCTCACGAAACGGCCATGAATGACATCGCTTCTAAAGTAGGCCGGACTTCGGTCCGCCTGTATCGCTCCGGAAGGCGGACGGAAGTCCGCCCTGCTCGGAGCGCAATTCCGCGGATCGTGGGCTTGTTCGCCCTCGCGCTCCTTGCCCCGCATCTGCTTTCCGCCCAGCCCGCCCTCGCCCCCGGCGAGGTCCAGATCGAGCGCGTGATGCTCCCCGACGCCCGGGCCGGCAGCTTCGCCTTCGGCCTGCCGGGCGGGGTGAACGTTTGCTACGATCCGGTGCGCGGCGGGGTGAACTACGCGTGGACCGGCGGATTTCTCGACATCGCCGACGTCCGTCCGGTGAACAAATTGATCAAAGCCGCCAAAGTCCTCGGTCCGGTGGTTTACCGCGAAACGGGCGCGTCGCCCCTGCGCCGCGGCGACGCCGCCCGCGAACCGGTGGTCGAGTTCAAGGGCTACACGCTGCGCGACGCGGCCGTCGAACTCCGCTACACCGTCGATGGCGCACCGGTCGCCGAGACCCTTTCCGCCTTGCCCAACGCCGCCGGTTTCAAGCGTACCTTCCGCTTCGACCGTGCCGGCGCCGACGCGAAGTGGCTGTATGTTATCGCCGGGCAGCCCGCCACGGCCCTGACACGCGATGCCGCGGGCACGTTCACCCTCGAGACCCTCTTCGGAAAGGCCGCGCCATGATCTCTACCGTCCGCCTCTGCTTGCTCTTTGCGCTCATCGCCCCGCTCGCCCGCGCCGGCTACCGCGTCGAAAATATCCCGCGCCCCGCCGAGCTGCGCGGCGGCATCGTCGGCGTCGCCTTCTCTCCGGCCGGCACGCTGGTGGTCACGACGCGTTACGGGGAGGTCTGGATGCGCTCCACCGCCGGGGCCTGGCGTTGCTTTGCGCGCGGCCTCAGTGAACCCCTCGGACTCGTCGTCGAGTCGGACACCGTCGTCTACATCGCGCACCGGCCCGAACTCCTGAAAGCGGCCGATACCGATGGGGACGGCCGCGCGGACACCTTCGACGCGCTCGGCGGCCAGTGGGGGATCTCGCACAACTACCACGAGTTTTTCTACGGCCTCCGGCGGGATTCCGCCGGCAATTTTCTCGGCGTCATTTCGAACAGCTCGAGCGGGGACAAACTCCCGATCACGCCGGGCGAAGTGCGCGGCCGGCTCGATCCGTCGCCCATCCTCGAAACGACCGGTCAATATTCGACGCTGCCGTGGCGCGGTTGGGCGGTCAAAATCGGCCCGGACGGAAAATTCACGCCTCTCGCCAGTGGTTTCCGTCAGCCCAATGGCGTCGGGCTCAGCCCGGAAGGCGAATTCTTCGTCAACGAAAACCAGGGCGACTACAAACCCTCCTGCGGTCTCCTGCATGTCGCGCCGGGAGATTTTCACGGCCATGTCGCGAGCCTGAAATGGGAGCCGGGCTTCGACGCCAAGACCTTCACGACGGAGCAGGCGTGGCAGCGCTACAAATCTCCCGCCGTCGTCTTCCCGCACGGCCCGATGGGGGTCTCCGGCGGCGAAATCGTCTGGGATGCCACCGGCGGAAAATTCGGCCCGTTTGCCGGGCAGGTCTTCGCCGGCGACTACACGCGGTTCGTCGTGCGCGCCATGCTGGAGAAGGTCGCGGGCGAGTGGCAGGGGGTTTGTTTCCCGTTCCTCGGCCGCAACGAAACGCCCGCTTACACCTCGGGCGAGAAACTCCTCGCCGGCATCACGCGCAGTGCCTTCGCCCCGGATGGCAGCCTCTACCTCGGCGCGTCCGGCGGCTGGGGCGCGGGGGCCGACGGTTTGCAACGCATCGTCTGGGACGGCCTGGTCTCGCCCGAAATCCACGACGTGAAACTCACCGACCGCGGTTTCCGCCTCACGTTTACCCGTCCGATGAGCGCCGCCACCCTCGCCACCGTCGCCAACTTCGAGGTCAA
>CAJAYO010000648.1 GCA_903948415.1 uncultured Opitutia bacterium
CGCCCGCCCCCACACCACCCTCGTGAATCAGTGGGGCAACGGCCTCGTCCTTAGACTCGCCGGCAAAACATTTCTCCTCTTCGCCCTTGAGGCCGAAACCCTCGACCACCTCACCCAGGCCCCCTCCCGCGCGATACACCGCCGCGTCCGCATCGCCGGTCTCACGGCCCTCCCACCCGCCGCACTCGACCGCCGCATCCGCCGCCGCTCCGACCTCATCGGCGCCCGGCTCACGACGAAAACCCCGCACCGAGCTCGGGCTCTGAGAACGCCCGCGTCATCACCGGCGCCGCCAAAAGAACTTCCGTTTGCGCCTTGGCGTCCCGGCGCGGAACGGCTTTCGTCACCCGCTCCCCCGTGTCCACCACCGCCGTCCCCTCCGCTTCCCCCGCGCCCCCGCGCAAGCTCTCGCTCGGCGTCATCTTTCTCACCCTCTACATCGATCTGATCGGCTTCTCGATCATCTTCCCCCTCGGGCCCGACCTCCTCGCCCACTACCTCAGTCTCGAAGGCCATCACGGCGTCCTCGGCTGGCTCCTCGCCCACCTCGATACCGTCGCCCGCGCCCTCGGCAAAGACAGCAACTTCGCCGCCGTCCTCTTCGGCGGCGTGATCAGCTCCGTCTTTTCCATTCTCCAGTTTGTCTTCGCCCCCTTCTGGGGCGGCCTCAGCGACCGCCTCGGCCGCCGCGACGTCCTGCGCTGGACCGTCGCCGGCACCGCCCTCGGTTACCTGCTCTGGGCGCTCAGCGGCTCGTTTTGGCTCTTCCTGCTCTCCCGCCTCGTCAGCGGCGCCTTCAGCGGCAATCTCTCCGTCGCCACCGCCGCCGTCGCCGACGTCACCTCGCGCACCGAACGCTCCAAGGCCATGGGCCTCGTCGGCGCCGCCTTCGGCCTCGGCCTCGTCACCGGCCCCACCATCGGCGCCTTCACCGCCCACCTCAACCTCCTCGACGACTACCCGGAACTCGCCCGCTACGGCGTCAACCCATTCTCCCTCCCCGCGCTCATCGCCTTCGTGCTCTGCCTCGTCAACCTCATCTGGATCTCCCTCCGCTTCACCGAAACGCTGTCCGCCGCCACCCGCGCCGAGGCCCGCGCACCGCGCACCAAAAACCCCCTCCGCGCCATCCTCCTGCTCGACAACGCCGACATCCGTCGCGCCAACCTCGTCGCCTTCATCTTCTCCCTCGCCTTCGTGGCGATGGAAACCGCCCTCACCTTCCTCGCCGCCGAACGCTTCGGCTACACCGCCCGCCAAAACGGCTACCTCCTCGGTTTCCTCGGCCTCTGCGCCATCATCACCCAGGGCTGGCTCGTCCGCAAACTCCTCAAAACCCAGCCCGAAACCAAAGTCCTCTCCGCCGGCCTTGCCGCCTCCGCCCTCGGCCTCGTCGTGATCGGTTTCGCCCTCCAACCGTGGCTCCTCTACGTCGGCCTCGCCCTGCTCGCCCTCGGCTCCGGCCTCGTCAACCCCGCCTCCACCGGCCTCATTTCGCTCTACGCGACCGCCGCCGAACAGGGCCGCGTCCTCGGCATCTTCCGCTCCCTCGGCTCCCTCTCCCGCGCCATCACCCCGATCCTCGCCGGCACCGTGTTTTGGATTTTCAGCGGACGCACCCTCTTCGTCGCCGCCGCCGCGCTTTCCGTCATCGCCCTCATCCTCAGCACGCGCCTCCCGAAGCCCGTGAAATGAACACCGCGGACCGAGCGCAGGGGACCGAACGCCGCCACCCCGTTTCCCGCCGCGGTCTCCCGCTCTCCTGCTGTCTGCTGGTTTCCCTCCTCGGCCTGTTTTCCGCCGGCTGCGCCTCCCTCTCCTCGCCGTTTCACCGCACGCCCCCGCGTCCCGGCCGCACCTCCCTCGGTTCGCAACTCGTCATCGTCCCCACCCACGCCATCGGCAATTTCCTCGTCGTCGAAGGCAAATGGGACCGCTCCGGCCCGTATCACTTCCTCGTCGACACCGGCTCTTCCGTCACCCTCGTCACCCCCGCGTTCGCCAAACGCTACGCCGCCAAGGACGCCCCGCCCCCCGACGCCCCGCGCGTCCGCGTCCGCTCCGCCGACGGCCAGGTCGCCGAACTCCGCCCCACCACCCTCCGCCAGCTCGGCATCGGCGACGCGCGGTTCGACGACGTGTTCGCCCTCGTCTACGATTGCGCCACCCTCTCCGCCCACCTCGGCGTCAAAATCGACGGCATCCTCGGCTTCCCGCTTTTCCGCGAAACCCTCCTCACCCTCGACTACCCCCACGGCCGCGTCCTCCTGCAGCCGACCCGCTCCACCGCCCTCATTCCCGGCGCCGCCATCCCCCTCAACGACGCGAGCAAAACCCCGCTCATCTCCCTGCGCCTCGGCGACCGCAGCATCGTCGCCCTGATCGACTCCGGCAGCGACTCCCCGCTCAGCCTCAATCCCGTCGGCCTCGACCCCGCCTTCGCCAGCCCGCCCCGGCCCGGCGCCACCGTCAGCACGCTCACCGGCGACCGTCCCCAGCAAATCGGCCGCCTCGCCGACACCCTCGGCATCGGCGACTACCGACTGCCCCGCCCCATCGTCGACCTCACCGACGAACTCTCCTCCCTCGGCGGCGGCATCCTCAAGAATTTCACCATCACCTTCGACCAGGAGCGCGACCGCGTGCATTTCCAACGCGACACCCGCGAGCCCATCGTCTCCCCGCCCCGCCGCAGCGCCGGGATCAGCTTCAGCAAGACCCCGGCCTATTGGCGCATCGCCGGCGTCGTCCCGCTCTCCCCGGCCGCGCAGGCCGAGATCCGGACCGGCGACCTGCTCACCCAGATCAATGGCGAGCCCGTCGCGAAATGGGACGTCAACCGCTACGAGCAGCTCGTCGCCTCCGCCGAAAAAATCGCCTGCCGTTTCCTGAACGGCACCCAGGAGATCGACAAAGACGTCCGCGTCTTCGAACTCGTCCCCTGACGCGCGCCCGCGCTCCCGGAGGAGGCGCAGGCGCCCGCCCGCTTTCCGCCCGTCAGCTCCGCTGCAGCAAAAACGCCGCCGCCCCGTCGTGCCCCGTCACCCACGGGAAACTCTGCACGCTCGTCTCCAGCTTGAACGGCCCGCCCGCGCGGCTGTTGAAAAACTCCGTGACCACCCGCTCGTTCTCCGCCGCGTCGATGCTGCAGGTCGAATACACCAGCCGCCCGCCCGGCGCCACCAGCCGCGCCGCCGCGTGCAACAACGCGAGCTGCTGCTTCGGGTGCTTCTTGAAATCACCCTCCTGCAGCCGCCACTTCACGTCGGCCCGGTGCCGCATCACGCCGGTGTTCGAACACGGCACATCGATCAGCACCGCGGAAAAACTCTCCGGCAACGCGTGCTCGCGCAACGCCATGACCGGTTCCGCCAGCACGTCGGCCTGCACCAGCGCCACGTCGACGCCGTTCGCCCGCGCGAGATTCTCCTTCAACCGGTCGATTCGCGCGCCCGGCAGGTCCATCGCGATCACTTTGCCCGCCGGCGCCGCGGCCGCGGCCTCGGTCCCCGCCCCAACGCCCGCCAACGCCTTCATCGTGTCCGCAATCAGCAGGCTCTTGCCGCCCGGCGCCGCGCAGACATCGAGCACCGTCTCGCCCGCCCGGGGCGCGAGCAAC
>CAJAYO010000649.1 GCA_903948415.1 uncultured Opitutia bacterium
AAATCCTGCCAAGTTTTGTCGGGCACCGATCCGTCCGCCGCCGGAGCGAGGCCGTAGATCCGAAACATCTGGGCGTCCCACCGCACCGTGTTCGTCAGAAGATTCCATGCCCAAATGCCCACGCCGGTCGCTTCGGTCGCCAGCCGCAGGCGATCGTCGCTGGCCCGCAGCTCCGCCTCCACCTGCTTGCGCCCGGTGATATCCGCGTGGATGACCCCGGATTGCCGGGGTTTTCCCCCATCTCCGAGAAACGGTACGATCGTGGTGTCCACCCAGTAAAACGAGCCGGCCTTGGCGCGATTCTTGATTTCGCCGTGCCACTCGTCGCCGCGGGTGATGGTCGTCCACAACGCGTGGATAAACTCCTGCGGGTGGTGGCCCGAGTTGATCAGGCGGTGATTCTGGCCGACCAACTCGGCGCGCGCACACTGGGAAATCGCGCAAAACTTGTCGTTCACGGACACGATCCGGCCGTGCGAATCGGTGATCGCCCCGATGGCGTGCGCGTCGAGCGCGGTCTTCAGGTCGCCGTTATCCTTGAGCGATGTCACCCGCTGTTCCTGGCTGATCCGCGGCGTGGCGTTGGCCGGTTGGAGGCGAACCCGGTCTCCGTCTGGACCTCAAGCCGACGCAGGGTTTCGCGATGTAGCAGCGCTTTGATCCGGTGCTGGGTCTCGCGGTGAAACCAAAAAGCGAACGCAATGACGGCGAGCACCGCCAGCAGGCCGACCGCGAGGGCGATCGCGAACCGCCGGCGCATCTGGGCGAGAAACTGCGCATCGCGCCGGTCGGAGCCCGCTCGCTCAATCTGGATGAAGCCCGTGAACTCGGCCCGGATCGAATCCAGCCCCGGCTTGCCCTTTCGGCTGCAGACCGCGGCGATGACGCCCGGCAGGTCACCGCGGCGGCGCAGCTCGTTGACCGCGGTCATCTCGCGCATTTTCTCCTCCAGCAACGGAGTCACGCCTCCCGCCGCTGGTGCGCTGCGTCGAGCTTGGTGAGTGGCCGCGATTCCCGCCGTGCTGCGGCGACCTTGTCCCGCTCGGACAGATACGGGGCCGGAAAGGTTTCGTCGCCGGTGAGGCAGAAACCGCGTTGCCCGGTCTCTGCATCGACCACTGCGCGCAGCCAATCTTCGGCGCGGCCGGGGCGGGGGAGGACTCGCCGGTGTTTGGTGCGTGCGGTCTCCAGCTGACGCAAAACCCCGAAGGTGGCCGCGGTGCCCAGGGCGACGAGCAGGCTGGCGCCGGCCAGTACGGCGGCGATTTAACGATTGGTTCTCACGGGGCGAAGGCCGGAGGTGCGGCCGGGGGGCTGGCGCAGGTCACGCCCGGCCAGTCGTCGGGGGCGTCCGGGTCAATCGGAGTTTCAGCTTCCGGGTGACGTGGACGAGGTCTTTGAAATCGATCGGTTTGATGAGGTGATCGTCGATCCCGAGCTTGAGGCACGTGACGATGGCCGGGGCATCGGTGGTCCCGCTGAGGGAGACCACGGCGAGATCGCGCGTGCGTTCATCCAGCTTGAGTTGCCGCAGAAGTTCGATGCCCGACATCCTCGGCAATTGGAGGTCCAGGAGAATCAGCAGCGGTTGGGTCGCGCCGCGTTTCGCATAGGCGCCCAAGCCCAGCAGGTAGTTCCAAGCGGCCTCGGCGCTGGAAACGACTTTGAGGGGATTGGCGATTCTCGCCCGCCGGAACGCGAGCTGCGCCAGTTCCGCGTCAGACGCACTGTCTTCGACCAGGAGGACTTCGCCAAGGGCGGTCTGGGCGTCGCCTGGGGTGATTTTTTTCATGCTTTGTTTTTGGCCCCGTGGCGATTTGGGCCGTTACGCGGCCAACGTTGATCTGCGCTTCCAGCCAACGTCGGGCGAACTGGTCGGCGAGTAAGGTCCAGGGGTCTGCAGAAGCAACGCATAAGAAACCGACCGCGAATTGTTCGTCCGGTAACGGGGCGGGCTGACATCTCCGAATATAATTCGGTCCCAGGTGCCGCGGCCGGGTCGGGGTGGCCGGCCAAACGGATCGGTTTGCGCCGTTGCCCGAGGGAGACGCGGCTTCGCGCCCAGGGAGGAGCGGCGTGGGCCCTCGAACGCTGCAATCCCGCGAAATTCTGTGGGGGGCCGGGCGTCGGGGCGCGGAGGGCTCAGGCCCGGATCTCCGTGATCTGTTTGGTCGCAATCCCGATGGGGCGGTCCAGCGGAACTCCGGCGCACCCGAGCAGCGTGGTGAGCAGGTCGCCCTGATTGCCGCGGACGTCCGGGAGGAACCGACCCGTGTGGAGGGAGCCGCCGCCCTTTCCGGCGACGATAAAGGGCAGGTTCTCGCGGGCGTGCTTGTTGCCGTCCTCGAGACCGGAGCCCCACATCATGATACAGTTGTCGAGCAAGGTGCCGTCGCCTTCGCGGATGCGGTGCATGCGCTGGATCATGTAGGCGAACTGGGCGATATTGAACGCGGTGATCGCGGCGACTTTCCGGACTTTTTCCGGATCGTAACCGTGGTGGGTGTTGGAGTGGTGCGTATCCGAGAAGCCGAGCTCGGGGTAGGACACGCCGTTCGGCGTGGAGCCGATGTAGGTGCTGACGCGCGTGGTGTCGGTCTGGAACGCGAGCACGTTGAGGTCGCACATGACCTGCATGTACTCGCTGCGTTTGTCACCGACGGGGATCTTGATCTCGATGGGCGGGGAATCGGCTGCGTGGCGTTTGCTCGGGCTGACGCCGGCCTTCTCGAGGGCCGCCTCTTTTTGGCGAAACTCGATCGCGGCAATGCGCCGTTCGACGGAACGCACGCCGTCGAGATATTCGTCCAACTTGTGTTGGTCGCCCTGAGGCAGGGTGCGGCGCAGGTCGCGCGCGCCGCCGAGGACCAAATCCAGCATCTTGCGATCGAGCGCGCCCGCCTGCGCAGATTGGCCGGGTGAGCGGCGCTGGCCGGAGGCGTCGGGCAGGCCGAAGAGCCGGTTGAGCACGTTGCGGGGATTGGTCTCGGCGGGGACGGCCTGGGTGGCCGAGCGAAAACTGCAGTGCGAATAATACCCCTCGTTCAGGCCCTCCTGGTTTTCCTTGTGGGTCTGGGGCATGGTCGCCAATTCCAGCGAGGGCAGCGACGTGAGCGGGCCGACGTAGTTCGCCGCGATCTGGTCGGCGGAAATCGAAATGTTGATCTGATTCCGGCGGTTCGCATCGGGCAGCGTGGCCGTGAGCCACGTCGACAATTCGAGGGCGTGGGGGGCGCCGTTGAACGGGGAGATCGGCACGCCCGAGATGCCCTTCATGAGCAGACATTGGTCGAGCACAGGGCGCAGCGACTCCAACGCCGGGGGCGGGGCCGTCCGGAAACTCTCCGGGCTCGCGGGCCAAAACTGTTCCCTGATGACCCCGTGCGGCATGTACATGAAGCCGAGGCGGACCGGCGGCTTGACGGATTTCTTTCTGTCCGGCTCGGCCCAGCCCATGGTGTCGAGCAACGGGAGGGCGAGGGCGACGCCGATGCCTTTCAAGCAGGTGCGGCGATCGATCAGGTGGGGCGAGCTCATGGGGCGGGGAGGGGCTAAGGGTGGACGCGACGCTGCGTGAAGGGGTAGCTGGTGACGATGGCGGTGATGAGACTTTGCAGGCGGTAGCCGTCCTGGGCGAGGGTTTCCATCAGGCGGTCCACCACGATTTCGTCGTAGCCCTCGAGTTGGCGGCAGAGGGCGTAGGCCAGGAGTCTTTCCGTGAGATTGCGGGCCAGTTCCTCGTGCCGGGCGGCGATGATTGCCTTGAGTTCTTTGGGCGACGAAAAACGTTTTCCGCCGGGGAGTTCGCCGGCGGCGTCGATCGCCCCGCCCGCATCGTCGGTCTCGCGCCAGCGCCCGATGGCGTCGAAGTTTTCCAGGCCGAATCCGATCGGATCGAGGATTTTGTGGCAGTTGGTGCAGACGGAGTCCGTGCGGTGCAGTTCGGTGCGCTGGCGCAGGGTGAGGGCCGCGACCTGCGCG
>CAJAYO010000650.1 GCA_903948415.1 uncultured Opitutia bacterium
CCCCGCTCCGGCCGCCGCCCCGGCGCCCCGGCCCCGCCCTCGCCGACGCGTTGCTCGCAAAACCCGTCCACGTCGGGACCGTCCTGCGCACCGTCCACGACCGCCGCCAAACCCCACCGCCCCCCCGCCGCCGGAGCCCACCACCCCACCAGAAATCCCCGCCGCTTTTTTCGTTCAAAAATAATTATTGACCTCAGTCCTCGACACCTGCGCCGGTCCTTCCCCACGGTGGGCCACTTTCAGTCTGGTTGCCCCAATGAAAAAACTACCCTTCTGCACCCTGTTGGCCGGTGCCTTGTTCGTCGTGGTCGGAACCATTGCCCTGTTGCGCCTCACCCCGCGGCCCGATCCGTTCGGCCTTTTGTTCCCCCTCCTCTGGGATCTGGCGATGGTCGGCATCGGCCTCGGCATCGTCTTCCGCTGTGACTGCGCGCGCAAAGCCGGCATCGCCTGGAGTATCTTCTGCATCATCGCCACGCTCGGCGTCGGCGGCGCCACCCTTTTCTGGACCATCGGCCAAAGCGACAACTCCCTCGGCCGCGACCGTCTCGCCTTCCTCGCGGTGACGATCGCCTTCGGTGTCCTCTTCGGCCTCTGGCAGTTCCTCACCCTCCGCAGCTCCGCGGCGCAGGCCTGGACCGCCCCCACCGCGCAACCCGAGCGCCAGACACGTCACAGCTGATCCCGCCTGGGCCCTCCCGCCCCCGCCGGAAACGCCCCCCGACCCCTTGTCACGTCTTGCGTGACAGAGGCTCCGCCGCTCCCTCGGCGTCGCCCCCGCGTCCACCTCGCCGCGATCCTCGCCCGCCCGAAGCGCGTCTCCCTCGTCGCGGGGCGGCACGTCGCGCAACGCATCGGACCCTGCCCGGTTATCACGCAACCCGGACCGCCGCCACACGTCTCGCGGCACAATCCCCCCGCATGCCCTCCTGCTTTCGCCCGCCTTTCGCCTTCGCCGCCGTCCTCCTCCTGCCCGCTCTGCTGCCCGCCGCCATCGTCGGCACCAACGTCCCCGCGCTTCCGCTCACCGCCGAACGCATCCTCGCCCTCCCCTCCGCCGAACAATCCGCGTGGCACCACTACCTCGCCCAGTCGCGCGCCAAGGCCGCCCGCGATCAGGCCACGCTCGCCGCCGAGATGACGGCCGCCGGCCTCACCGCCCCGCTCGTCCCCGCCAAGGGCCGCGGCGTGTCCCTCAACCAACCGGCCGCCTTCTGGTCCGGCCCCGACGCCGCCCACATCGCCGACATCGTCGTCTCCTTCCAAACCCCCGCGGGCGGCTGGAACAAGAACACCCACCTCACCACCGCCCCGCGCCGGCCCGGCGAACGCTCCGGCCATGAAGCCGGCTACGTCGGCACCCTCGACAACGCCGCCACCCTCACCCCACTGCGTTTCCTCGCCAAGACGATCGCCGCCGCCGGCCCCGCGGCCGCCCCCACCCCCGCCCGCCCCGACACTTGGCGCTCCTCCTTTACCCGGGGCGTCGACTACCTCCTCGCCGCCCAGTACCCCAACGGCGGCTGGCCCCAGGTCTTCCCCCTCGAGGGCGGTTATCACGATGCCATCACGTTCAACGACGGCGCCATGATCAACGTCCTCGCCCTCCTCCACGACCTCGCCGCCGCCCGCGCCGAATTCGCCTTCGTCCCCGCCGAACTCCGCACCCGCGCCGCCGCCAGCGCCGCCCGCGGCCTCGCCTGCATCCTCGCGAGCCAGATCACCGTCAACGGTCGCCGCACCGCCTGGGGCCAGCAGGTCGACGTCCTCTCCCTCGCCCCCGTCGGTGCCCGCAACTACGAAATGCCCGCGCAATCCGCCGGCGAGAGCGCCGGCATCGTGCTCTTTTTGATGGCCCTCCCCGACCCGAGCCCCGCCACCGTCGCCGCCGTCCACGCCGCCGCCGCGTGGTTGCAAAAAACACCTCTCCGCGACGTCGTCTTCAAGCCCGCCCCCGACGGCTCCGGCCGCACACTTCTCCCCGCCCCCGGCGCCGGCCCCCTCTGGCCCCGCTACGCCGAAATCGGCTCCGACCGCCCCCTCTTCGGCGACCGCGACCTGACCATCCACGACGACGTCAACGCCATCTCCGCCGAGCGCCGCAACGGCTACGCCTGGTTCGGCGACGCGCCCAAGCGCGCCCTCGCCCACTACGCCAAATGGGCCAAAGCCCATCCGGCCCGCTAACCGCCCGCCCTCCGTCCGCCTCTCCCGCGCGGCGGCCTACCGCCCGCGCGGCCGCCTACCGCACGATTTCCAGCCCGATCCGCAGCTGGTCCTTTCGCCGCACATCGTAGTCGAGCAGACTCTCCCCGTAGCCGTTGAAATATTGGATCAGCCCGTAGCCGCCCAACGACCGCAGCACGTCCACCGGCACGAGCCACTTCAGCAGCGGCATCTGCGTGACCGGCCACGACGCGTTGAACTCCGCGCTGCCGCGTCCGCGCCGCGGACTCCCCCGCAGGTGCATCGCCAGTTGAAAGCCCCGGTCGTGGCCGCCCCGCACCATCACCTCCACGTGACCGCGGTAGCTCGGCAAATCCCGATTCTCGTCCATCTGCAGATACGCGATCGCCCGCGCCGAGGTCTCCACAAACCACCCCGACTCCGGCGAGGCCCACCGCAACCGCGGCGCCACATACAGCGTGTTCAGACTCCGTGAATCCAGCGGATGCTTCGCCGGATTCGGGGGCGCGACCAATCCGTTCGAGAGCGCCACCGTCGCCGCGCCCGCGCCCTTGCCGTTCGATTCGTGCTGCGCGCCCGCCTGCAAACCCACGTGGCTCCACCACCCTTCATCGGCAAATTTCTCCCGCTGAAAAAACACCGTCGGCTTGTAGCTCGAGTCGTAGAACGGCTTCGACGTCGACTCCAGGTCCCAGATCGAGGTCTGCGTATAGCCAAAATAGAGATCCCTGATTGCCTCCGGTTCCGGCTGCGGCTCCAGCACCCGGTATTTGAAGCTGAACTGAAACCGCGCGTTGATCCGCTCCCGCGCGCCGATCACGAAATAAATCGGCTCGTAACCCAAAATATGCCGCCGCACGACCTCCACGTCGTTCCGCAGATCGATGTCCCCCGCGCTGTTCTTCACCCGCTCCTGCGTCTTCGGCGGCAACGCCGCATAGACCGGCGCCGGCGCCACTTTTTCCTCCACCACCGCGCCCTTCACGAGTCGGAACATGATGCTGTTCGTCGGCGGATCCGTGAGCCGCAGCGACACGAAACCCTCCGTCACCGGCAGCGCATCCGCCAACTGCAACGTGATCGTCTGACTGGTCATCTTCGGCACCTTGAGCACCAGGCTGCCGCTCGTCGTATTGAACACCGCCCCGCTCGCCGGATCCGCCGCCACGACTTTCAGCCGCACCACCCCGCGCGTCGTCTGCGTCGCATACACCGCCGTGATCGTCGTCGGCAACCGCACATCCGCGTCCTCCTGATCCGTCGGGTTGTCGACGTAGAGCGTCAGCTGATGACCCGGATTCGCCTCCACCGGCCCCACCGGCGGCACCAGCAACAAGTCCACGCGCGCCCCCAGCGGGACCGCGATCAACCCCACGACCAACCCGACCAGCCAAGTTTTCATCGTATAGACACGCCCGCAAAATCTGCCGCGCCCCCGCCCCCGCTGGCGAGCGGCAAACCGCCCGCCTATCGCGGCCACCTCCCGCCGCGGCCCCCGCCCCCGCCCCACCGTCACCGTTCTGTCATATTTCGCTTTGCGCCCGCTCCCCGCCCACGCACTCTCCCGCGCAACCTATGCGTTCTTCCCCCGTCCCTCCGGTCTCGATCGAAACCGAACCCGCCACCCCCCTCGCCCTCCACGAAACCGGCGGCCTCGGCGGCCACCCCGGCGGCCTCACCACCCTCTTCTTCACCGAAATGTGGGAGCGCTTCTCCTATTACGGCATGCGCGCCCTGCTCATGCTCTTCATGGTGAAGACCGCCGCCGAGGGCGGCCTCGGCTTCGACACCAAGAGCGCCGCCGCCATCTACGGCACCTACACGATGAGCGTGTATCTGCTCTCCATCCTCGGCGGCTTCATCGCCGACAACTTCATCGGCGCCCGCCGCGCCGTCCTCGTCGGCGGCATCGTCATCGCCACCGGCCACTTCACCATGGCGTTCGGCAGCACGCTCACCTTCTACACCGGCCTCGTCCTCATCGCCCTGGGCACCGGTCTCCTCAAGCCCAACATCTCCACGATGGTCGGCAGCCTCTACCGCCCCACCGACGAACGCCGCGACGCCGGCTTCTCGATTTTCTACATGGGCATCAACATCGGCGCCTTTCTCGCCCCCCTCGTCACCGGCTACCTCGCGCAGAGCGACGGCTGGAAAACCCAGCTCACCGCCTGGGGCCTCAATCCCCTTCACAGCTGGCACTGGGGCTTCGGCGCCGCCGGCGTCGGCATGACCCTCGGCCTCGTTGTCTACGTCCTCCAACGCGGCCGCCTCGCCCACGTCGGCCACGCCCCCGCCCCCGAAGCCGACGGCCGCCGCCCCTGGGGCAAACTCGGCCTCGTCGCCCTCGGCTCCCTCGCCCTCATCGCCGCGATGAAGGCCTCCGACACGTATCCGGTCATCGTTTACGTCCTCTTCGCCCTCCAGATCGCCGCCATCCTCTTCTTCGCCTTCCGCCCCGACCAGGAC
>CAJAYO010000651.1 GCA_903948415.1 uncultured Opitutia bacterium
CGCCGGCCGGAGGCTCTCGCCCGGATATTTCACACTCAACTTGACCAAACCGATTTCACCGCGGAACCGGAGCCCAGGCCCCAGAGCTCACCGAGCGGACGAGGGGTTTGGCTCCGTGACCTCGGTGCGAAACTCGGTGCGCTCGGTGAAAATGAATTTATTCAGGAACGGGTGATTGATGCGGGCGAGGGGGCGACGTGGCAGTGCGGGCAGCTGACGTCGGGGACGTAGCGCGGGTCGTGCTGTTCGGCCGCGGTGAGCGGCATCTGGCAGTTGAAACAGAGGACCGATTGGGTTTCGCGGAGCGCGGGGTCGACGCCGACGCGGCGGTCGAAGACGAAGCATTCGCCGTCGAAGTGGGCGCCGCCGCATTCCTCGAAATATTTCAGGATGCCGCCGTCGAGCTGGTGGACGTGTTTGAAGCCGGCGAGCTCCATGAACGGGCCGGCTTTTTCGCAGCGGATGCCGCCGGTGCAGAACAGGACGAGGGGGCGGTCTTTGAGTTCCGCGGGCAGGCGCTGGACGGCGTCGGGGAATTCGCGGAAGTGGTCGATGTGCGGAATGGTCGCGCCGCGGAACGTGCCCATGCGCACCTCGTAGTCGTTGCGGGTGTCGAGCAGGGTGACGGGGCGGCCCTCGTCGAGCCATTGTTTGAGGGTGCGCGCGGGGAGTTTGGGCGAGGGCCGGTGGGCGGGATCGATGCCGGGGACGCCGAAGGCGATGATCTCTTTCTTGATCTTTACGAGCATGCGGTTGAACGGCGGCTCGGAGCTGACGCTCTCTTTGGGGGCGAGGTCGGCGAGACCGGGGATGGAGCGCAGTTCGGTGACGAAGGCGTCGATGTCGGGGCGGGTGCCGGCGACGAACAGGTTGATGCCCTCGGGGCTGAGGAGCACGGTGCCGCGGAGAGCGCGCGCGTGGCTGACCGCGCGGAGATGATCGCGGAGCTCGGTCAGGCCGGTGAGCGGCGTGAACTTGTAGACGGAGATGTTGACGAAGTCGGACATGGCGCGGTGCGTGGCCGGACGACGAGATGCGTTCGGGCCGGGAAACTCAAGGGCGGTGTGGCGTCGGGCTGCATGGTTCGGGATTGCGGCAGGGCGGGGGTCGGCGAAAGGTTGGCCGGATGAACACGGTATCTGCGGTGGCGGTCGTGCTGGTGGCGTTGTTGCACGGGTATTTTTTGGTGCTCGAAATGTTCTGTTGGACGAAGCCGCTGGGGCGGCGGGTGTTCGGGCTCACGCCGGAATTCGCGGCGGCCTCGAAGACGCTGGCGGCGAACCAGGGACTTTACAACGGGTTCCTCGCGGCGGGATTGCTCTGGGGCGTCGCCGCGGGGGCCGACGGTTATCCGCAGAAAGTTTTTTTCCTCGGCTGCGTGATGGTCGCGGGGATTTTTGGCGGGGCGACGGCGAACCGGAAGATTCTCTGGGTGCAGGCGGTGCCGGGCGCGGTCGCGCTGGCGCTGGTGTGCGCCGCGCGGTGAGTGGGCGCAAGGGCGGAGGTCGCGTGGTGGACGGCACAGCGGCGTGATCGTCGGCGTGGTCCGGCGCTGGAATTGGGCCGAACGACGACCGGCGGAAGCGCGATGGGGTTTGCGCGAGGGGCGTGGTGCTTTGGTGAGGTGCCGTTCTCCCCGGTCGGGTGCCGATCCGCCTGACGGTCGGGCGTCCGGAGCACGGGGGGCCGGAGGTTTTTGTCCGCCCAAGCCCACCCCGTCGGAAAAAAGCCTGCGGCCACTTCCACCGCTGGCCGAAGCCATGGCCCAAGGCGGTCGCGCTGGATTTGTGGCAACGGCCGAGGCCGGTTTCCACCGGCAGTTCAGCGCGGCCTCGACGGACAAACCGCCGGGGTTGACGCCGGAACCTCTGTTCGGCGCGGCGTGGGCCGCGAGGTTCAACGGCGCGGTGAATGACATCGCCAAGGCATCGGGCCCCGCGGACGCGGGCATCGCCGTGACGGCCCGCGTGTAGCTGCGCCCGGCCGGCCCGCAGCCGAACAGCGGGTGAGCCTGACGGAGTTGGACGAGCCCACGGCGGGGTCGGTGCTGGCGAAAGCCCAGGCGCGGTGCACCTATTCGAAAGCGACGCGGGGCGATGTGCGCGTGCAGATCACGCCGGACTGAGCGGGGTCGGTGGGGCGCCGGGGCGCGGAGATCGCGCGGGCGGCGTCCGGGCGCGAAGCGCGAGGCGTCACTCCTTCGTGATCGTGAAGCGGTCGCGGGTGACGCCTTTGTCGTTGAGGAAGGTGAGGGTCAGCGTGAGGCCGTCGACGTCGACGACGGAGGAGCCGGCCTCGTTGAGCGCGATGTAAAAGGCGGGGTGGTCGAGCTTCGGCGGCTTGGTGGTGCTGCCGGCGTGGCCGGCGCTGCCGGTGACGACGTTGATGTCGCCGGTGTGCGGCGTGCGGGCGCGGGGTTTGCGGTAGGCCACGGTGCCGTCGGCGCGGACCTCGCCTTTTTGTTTCACCATCGTGGCGGCGTCGAAGGTGGGGGATTTGCCGTAGTGGCCGTCGAGGAGGAAGGAGCGTTCGTAGACGTGGGAGTGGCCGGTGAGGATGAGGTCGACGCCGCCGGCTTCGAGGACGGGGAGGAAGTTCTGGCGCATTTCGTTCATGCGGCCGGCGCTGTCGCTGTCCTTGTCGGAGTCGTGCGTGCCCTTGGTGTAGGTTGGGTGGTGGAAGAAGGCGACGATCCAGTCGCGGGTGGTGGCGGCGAGGTCGGCTTTGAGCCAGGTCATCATCGCGCCGGTGGGGGCGCGGTCGGAGTCGTGGGAGTCGAGGGAGATGAAGTGAATGTTGGCGTAGTCGAAGGAGTAGTACGCTTCGGTGCCGGAGGCGACGCCGCCGGCCTGGCCGAGGGTGGGGAAGGTGAAGAGGTTGTAGTAAACGCCGGACTGGGTGATGGAGTTGGCGGACTTGCCGTCGTGGTTGCCGAGGCAGGACCAGAACGGCACGGCGCGGAGCGTTTCGGGGTAGATGTCGAAGATGGCTTTCTGGTAGTCGGTGTCGGTGCCGTCCGGATAGGCGTTGTCGCCGAGGAGGAGGGCGAGGTCGGTGCCGCGGGTGCCGGTGAATTTCTGATACGCGTCGCGGACGGCGCGCTGGGTGTCGTTCTTGGTGCCGGGGTCGCCGAGGACCCAGACGCGGGTGGGCCGGGCGGGGCCGGGGAGCGGGGGGGTGACGAAGGAACTGATCGGGGCTTTGCCGGGAGCGTCTTCGGCTCCGGCGGCGGGGGCTTTGGGGGTCGAGGCGGCGTTGCCGGTGCCGGCGGCGGCCGGGGCTTTGGCGGCGGGTTCGGCGCCGGTGGTGTAGAAGTAGCGGGTGTTGGGCGTCAGTTGGCTGAGGTGGACGATGTGTTCGCTGTTGATGCCCTCGGCCTTGGCGGTGGAGGTGAGTTCGGTGCGGGAGAGGCCGTAGCGGACGACGGAGGCCTCGGTGTGGTCGGTGCGCCAGCGGACGACCATGCTGGTGGGCGTGGCCGACTGGAGGTAGGGCCCGCGGATGATGGTGGTGGCGGCGTCCAAGCCGGGCAGGGCGAGGGCCGTGAACGTGAAGGCGAGGGAAGCGAGGCGGCGGAGAGTGAACATGGAGGAAACGGGAAGACGGTCGTCAGGGGGGCGTGGTTGCGAGGCGATTCAACTCGCCGGAAAGGGCCGCGATCTCGGGCGAGCGGGCGAGCCATGACGGCAGGGCGGCGATCGCGGCGAGGGCGGCGGTGTAGGCGGCGCGGGCCTCGGCGGGACGGTGGGCGGCGGCGAGGAGATCGCCGCGGCGCTTGAGCCAGAGTTCGCGGCGCTCGCTGCCGGCGACGAGGAGGTCGAGGCGGGCGAGCGCGGCGTCGGTGCGGCCGAGGGCCGTTTCGAGGTCGAGGGCCCGCAGGTGAAGCGAGAGCACGGGGCCGATCTGCGCGATGGCCTCGTCCAGCGAGCGCAGGGCGTCGGCCGGAGCGTCGAACAGGGGGACGCGTTCGAGCCAGAGGTCCGGGGAGGGGGCGGCGAGCCGGCGAAAGGCCGCGGCGTAGTCGGCGAGGGCGGCGGGGCGCCGGGCGAGGCGGGCGAGGGTGCGGGCGCGGAGGAGGAGGGCCTCGGGGTCGGCGGGCGCGGCGGCGACGGCGCGGTCGAGGAGGGGGAGGGCTTCGGTCGGCCGGGCGGTGGCGAGGGCGAGGGCGCCGCGGACGAGGTCGAGGCGGGGCAGGCGGGGGGAGAGTTCGGCGGCGCGGAGATAGTTGGCTTCGGCGGAGGGCCAGTCGGCGTGCCGGGCGTAGAGCTCGCCGCGTTCGAGGTAGAGGGCGGCGGCGTCGGGCTGGGTGGCGAGTTGCGCGGAGAGGCGCGCGAGGGCGTCATCGATTTCTGGATGCGCGGGGGCGGCCGGGGCGATCAGGAGCGCGAGGATGAGGACGGCGGCGCGGGGAAGCATGCGGGGCGAGCCAAGCGGGTGCGCGGGGCGCTGGCAATCGTGCGCTGCGGGCGGAGCGGCGGCGGCGGCGGATCGGAGCGAAAGCGGGCGGCGGC
>CAJAYO010000652.1 GCA_903948415.1 uncultured Opitutia bacterium
CCGATTCACCCTGGGAAAGCGTCGTCACCACCAACCCGGGCGCGTGGCATGATCCCGCGAGCGGGCAGGTATTGCTGCTCTATCGTGCGGCCGGCAATGACGCCGATCACGTGATCCATCTCGGACTCGCGACGAGCACCGACGGCTACCACTTCACCCGCGCGGGCGATGCACCGGTCGCCTCACCGCTTCCTTTTACCCCTGATGGCGGCTGCCTCGAAGACCCGCGCATCATCAAATGGGGGGACACCTATTACATCACCGTCGCCTCCCGTCCGTTCCCCCCCGGACGCTACTGGGAGAACGGTTCCGCGGTCCCGCTTCTGCATCATTCCTTCCCGCCCGACTATCCGGTGGCTCTGCGGCAAAATCTCACTTCAACCCACCTTTTTCTCACGCGCGATTTCAAGTCCTGGATCCGCGCCGGCCGCATGACGGACCCGTCGCTCGACGAGCGCGACGTGGTCATCTTCCCCGAACGCGTCGGCGGACAATGGATCACGCTCCATCGTCCGATGCAGTGGCACGGGGTCGGCTACCCGAATGCGCATCCGGCCATCTGGATCGCGCGCAGCCAGGACCTGCTTGCGTGGAAACAACTCCACCTCCTCGCGCAAGGTCGCGAAAACTGGGAGCAAAAAATCGGCGCCAACAATCCGCCGCTCCGCACTGCGCACGGTTGGCTCCAGATCTATCACGGCGTCGGGGAGGACAAACATTACCGCCTCGGCGCGCTCCTCCTCGATCTCGACGATCCCTCCCGCGTCACCCACCGCACGCGGCGTCCGATCTTCGAGCCGGTCGCCGACTACGAAACCCGCGGTTTCTACAACGGCGTCTGCTTCCCCTGCGGTCACGCCCTGATCGACGGCACTTACTTCCTTTACTACGGGGGCGCCGATGTCACCTGCAACGTCGCCACCTGCCGCCTCGACGAACTCCTCGCTTGTTTGCTTTCCCAACCGGCCGGACCGTGATTCCCCTTGTCGTGCGCCGCAGTCTCCGTGGGGCACCTCACTCATGGTCACTCAACACGACATCGCCCGCAGCCTCGGCCTCTCGCAGACCACCGTTTCGTTTGCGCTCCGCGGCCACCCCATGATTCCGAAAGCGACGGCGAAGCAGGTGCTCGCCGCCGCGAAACGTCTCGGCTACCGCCCCGACCCGCTCATCTCCGCGCTCATGGCCCAGCGCAGTCTCGGTCAAGCCGCCCGGCTCCGCGCCAAGATTGCTTTTGTCACGGCCTTCCCGTCGCGCGACGAATGGCGTCGCAGCCACTACGCCGCCGGTTGCTTGGCTGGCGCCCGCGCCGCCGCCGTCGCCCGCGGTTATCTTTGCGACGTCGTCTGGCTCTGGGAGCCGGGCATTCAGGGGGAGCGCCTCAGTCAGATTCTTTGGACCCAAAATGTCCAAGGCATCATCCTCGCCCCACTCCCCGTCGATCTCCCGCCGATCCCGCTCAAGTGGGACAAGTTCGCCGCCGTCACCCTCGACTACTCCCTGGCCCAACCCGAACTCCACCGCGTCGTCGACGATCACGCCTACGGCCTCGAGCGCGTCATGACGGAGGTGGCCCAACTCGGCTATCGCCGCCCCGGCCTCGTCCTCCGTGCCTCGCAAGACGTGCGCACCCACCACAGCCGCCTCGGCTCATTTCTGGTCGGTCGCAATCTTCGTCCGGAGTGGGAAGACGTCCCGCCGCTCATTCTTCCGGAAGACCGCTGGGATGAAAAACGCTTCGCCACCTGGCTGCAGCGCGAACGCCCCGACGTCGTCCTGACGGAGGAAACCGAACTGCCCGCGTCCGCTCGTCGGCTCGGTCTCCGCGTCCCGCGCGACCTCGGCATCGCTTTTTTTCATAAGGAGCAACCCGCCCGCGAGCTCAGCGGTCTCCAGATCGACTCCCGCAGCGTCGGGGCCATCGCCGCCGCCGTCCTGATGCGCATGATCGAAACCAACGAGCGCGGCGAACCCGGCGTCCCCACCACCACCCTCGTCAAGTCCTTCAACTGGCACCGCGGCCGCACCCTCCGCGCGCCGGCATGAGCGCCCTTCCCGCCATCGCTGATCCGGTCCTGCGCGTGCGGCGGCCGCTCGCACGCACCGCCGCTGCTCTCGCCCGCGGCCACCTCACCGTCGGTTTTCTGGGCGGCTCCATCACCGACGCCAAAACCGGCACGCGCTGGCCCGAACCGTTCGTCGCCTGGCTCACCGCCACGTATCCCGATGTCCGGTTCACCGTTGAAAACGCGGCCGTCGGTGCCACCGGCAGCGACCTCGCCGTCTTCCGCTGCCAGCGCGACATCCTCACTCACGGCTGCGATCTCGTCTTCGTCGAATACGCGGTCAATGACTTCGACCAACCCACCGCCCGCCGCAACCGCACTCGCGAGGGCTTGCTGCGCCAACTGCTCGCCGCCGATGGTGACGTCGTCCTCGTGCATGCGTTTCGCCCGGAGATGCTCGACGATCTCCTCGCCGGCCAGTCGCCCGCCTCGATCGCCGAATTCGAACGCCTCGCCGAACACTACGGCGTCGGTTCCGTCAACGCCGGGCTCCACTCGCTGCGTCAGGTGCAGTCCGGCCTGCTGACTTGGTCCGAGTGGCTCCCCGACGGCCTCCATCCCGAACAACGCGGCAGTCTCAGCTACGCCGAATCCGTCATCGCGTTTTTCAAAACAGCCCTCGCCGCCGTGCCGCCCTCGCGCGCGCGCACTCCACTGCCGCCGCCCCTCACGCCCGGCGCGTGGGAACGCATCGCCTTCATCCCGCTTGCGACCGTCACCCGCCACGGCCCCTGGACCCTCCGGCGTTGGACTGCGCACGCGTGGATCGACCAAGTCCTCCACTGCACGGCGCCCGAAGCCACCCTGCGCTTTCCCTTCACGGGTCGTGGCCTCGTCATCGCCTTTGATTTCGGCCATGCCTCCGGGGAAATCCGTTATCGCATCGATGGCGGCGCGTGGATCGTCACTGCGCGCGAGCGCCCCGCCTGGCTCGGCACCACCGGCTGGTTTCGCCCCACCGTCATCGCCGACGACCTCGTCTCCGGTCCGCACCTGTGCGAACTCGTCACCACGCCGGCCATTCATGCCGGCCGGATCGCGACGACCACCACCCTCGCCTTTTTCGGCGTCCTCCTCTGATGCGCGCGTCGTTCCTCCTCCTCTGCCTGCTCCTCGCCACGCTCCCGTCGTCTTCTGCTTTGGCTCAATCGCCCGCCGACTACGCCGCCGTCCGCTCCCGCCTGCGGGCGGCGCAGACCGGCGGCGACACGCTCGCTGCCACCGATCCCGTCCTCGCGACCAAAGTCACCTCGCTCAACACCACGGCCCAAACCCACTGGTCCACCCTCAACAAATCCGCCGCGCGCACGTCGCTCTGGAGCGACCTCCCCATTTCCCCCACGAAATCCGATTCGATCACGCCCCTCTACGACCGCCTGAAAACACTGGCCGCCGCCTACGCGACCAACGGATCCGCGCTCAAAGGCAACCCCGCCCTCCGCGACGACGTCGTTTCCGCGCTCCAGTGGCTCAACGCGAACCACTACAACCCCAACCGCCGCTTCTACGACAACTGGTTTCCCTGGCACCTCGCCGTCCCGCTCAACCTCGTCGACATCTTTGCCTGCCTTCACGACGGCCTCGATCCCGCCGCCCGCACCTCTCTCTACAACACCTACGCAAGCGCGGTGGACTACTACCAATCCACCGCCGGCCCCACCTTTGCCAACACCGGCGCCAACCGCGTCTGGCGTTCCCGGATCGATGTCGGTCTCGGCGCCGCACTGGAAAGCCCCTCCCGCCTTGCCAGCGGCCGCGACAAACTTTCCGTCGTTCTGCCCTACGTCACGTCCGGTGACGGCTTCTACCTCGACGGTTCGTTTATCCAGCACAACACCCACAGCTACACCGGCGGCTATGGTCTCTATCTGATCGCTGAACTTTCCGCCGTCCTCGAAGCCGTCGCCGCCACCCCGTGGAACGTCACCGATCCCAATCTCGCCAACGTGTTCCGGTGGGTCGACGAAGCCTACGCCCCGGTCCTGTTTCGCGGCGCGATCATGGATCACACCCGGGGCCGCGAGATTTCCCGCGCCGGCTCCACCGATCACGCCGCCGGTCACCCCACGCTCACCGCCCTCGCCCGCGTCGCCCAATTCGCGGATCCCGCCGCCGCCGTCCGCTTCCGCTCGCTCGTCAAGGGCCACATTCAGTCCGACGCGTTCCGCCCCTACCTCACTTCCGCCAACCTCGCCGCCGCCGGTCTCGTTAAACCGCTCCTTGACGATTCGTCGCTGCCGGCCGCGCCCGCACTCACCGGCTGTTTCGTTTTTTCCGGCATGGATCGCATCGTCCATCACCGCGGCACCTGGGCCTATGCCCTCAGTCTCTCGTCGAAACGGATTTCCAAATACGAAAGTATCAACGCCGAGAATCTCCGCGGCTGGCACCTCGGTGACGGCGCCGCCTACCTCTACACCGGCGACCTCGGCCACTACGCCGATCAATACTGGCCCACCGCCAATCCTTACCGGCTGGCCGGCATCACCGTCGACACTCGCCCCCGCACCAATGCCGGCACCGCTTCGCCCAACACCCTCGATCCCCGCACGGGCCAAGCGTGGGTCGGCGGCTCCACCGTGCTCGGCGAATTTGGCAGCGCCGGTCTCGATCACGAAGCCGCTCAGTCCGATCTGCGGGCCAAAAAATCGTGGTTTTTCTTCGATCAGGAAGTCGTCCACCTCGGCGCCGGCATTGTCACGAGCACCGCCAACGCGAACCGCATCGAGACCGTCGTCGAGCACCGCTTGCTCGGTGCCGCCGGCAACGCCGGTCCCGCCACCTTTACCGCCAATGGCACGCTGCGCGCCGCGACCTCCGGCGCCACCGAGGCGCTCGCTGCCGTCACCTCCGCACATCTCGCCGTCCCGATGCAGGCCGCTTACGGCAACGCCGACATCGGCTACGTCTTCCCCGCTGCACCCACCCTGCAAGTGCTCCGCGAGTCCCGCACCGGCAGTTACAGCGATATCAACCAGGGGCCGTTTACCAGCTCCACCAATCAGACCCGCTCCTACCTGACCCTGTGGTTCGACCACGGCGCTCAACTCACGGGCACGGGCGCCGACTACGCCTACGTCATTTTGCCCGGAGCCACCGCTGCACGGACTGCCGCCTACGCCCAAACCCCCGACATCGAAATCCTCGCCAACACCACGGCCGTTCAAGCCGTCCGCGACCGCCCGCTCAAAGCCACCGGCGTCAATTTCTGGTCCGCCGCCCGCGTCGCCGACATCGCGTGCGACCGCGCCGCTTCGCTGACGCTCCTGGAACGCGACGGCCAGCTTCACCTCGGCCTCTCCGATCCCACGCAAGAATCCACCGCCCCCGTCACTCTCGAACTCCCCTACGCTGCCGACTCGCTCGTCACCAAAGACCCCCTCGTCACCGTCGTCTCGCTCTCGCCGCGGATCCGCCTGCAATTTGCCGTCGCCGGTACGCGCGGCCGTAGCCTCGCCGCCACGTTCAAACTCACCGTCACCCCCGACTCGGCCCCACTCATCGCCCAACACCCCACCTCGCTCAGCGTCCCCGCCGGGACCACCGTCGCGTTGAACGTCAGCGCGTCGGCCCAACCCGCTCCTGCGTTTCAGTGGCGCAAAAATGGCGCTCTGATCGCGGGCGCCACCGCCGACACTCTGCTTGTGACCGACGTCGCAGCGGCCGACGCCGCCGCCTACACGTGCGCGGTCTCCAACGCACTCGGCACCGTATCCACTCGCCTCGCCACCCTCTCGCTGGCCGCGCCGACCACCGCCCCCTCGCGCCTCGCCAATCTCTCGGTGCGCAGCCTCGCCGGCACCGGCGCGCAAACGCTCACCGTCGGTTTTGTGCTCGGCGGCGTCGCCCCGGGCGGCCCCAAACCTCTCCTCATCCGCGGCGCCGGACCGACCCTCGCCGATTTCGGCATCACCACGGCCCTCGCCGATCCCGCCCTCGTCATCTATTCGGGCCCGTCCGTAATCGCGTCCAACGACAACTGGTCCGGCGATCCTGCCGTGGTCGCCGCGAGCGCCGCCACCGGCGCCTTCGCCTTCGCGAGCCCCGCGAGCAAAGACGCGGCGCTCTACCGCACGACCTTTTCCGCCGGTTCCTACACCGCCCAACTCAGCGGTCTCGACGCCACGCCCGGCGTCGGCCTCGCCGAAATCTACGACGCCACGCCCACCGGGACGTTCTCCTCCTCTACCCCGCGCCTGATCAACGTCTCCGCCCGCACCGTCGTGGGCCTTGATGCCGACCGTCTCATCACCGGCTTCGTCATCGCCGGTCCCACCCCGAAGACCGTTCTCGTCCGCGCCATCGGTCCCACGCTCGCCGCTTTTGGCGTGACCGGTGCGCTCGCCGACCCGCAGCTCGAACTTTATGCCGGTAGCAGCAAACTCTTCGCGAACGACGACTGGGCCAACTCTCCCGCGCTCGCCGCCACCGCCGCGCGCGTCGGCGCCTTCGCTCTCCCCGCCGCTTCCCGCGACTCCGCGCTCGTCACGACCCTCGCGCCCGGGGCCTACACCGCACAGGTCTCCGGCGCAACCCACAGCGCCGGCATCGCGCTTGTCGAAGTCTACGACGTTCCGTGACGCCCTTCCTCGTCGATCTGTCCGCCCTCGCTTGGACGCTCACCGGCTGGCGCCCCTTCGCCTGGCGGCTCCGGAAAACCGCCGAGACCGGCGGTTTCCTCGCGCCCGATCACGGCCCGTTTCCCGCGCAGCTGCCCGGCAGTGTGCAGGAGAACCTCCGCCGCGCCGGCGCAATCCCCGACTGGCACATCGGCCGCAACTCCCTCGCCATCGAGTGGGTCGAACACCGCCACTGGATGTTCACCGCGCAAATCCCTCCGCTCGGCTGCGCCCCCGGCGACACGCTGCGCTTCTACGCCGATGCACTCGACTATTCCGGCTGGCTCCTGATCGACGGACGCATCGTCGCCGAATTCCGTGGCCCGCATCGGCCGACCTCGATCGACCTCACCGCCGGCCTCGCGCTGCCCGGCCGACACGAACTCGCCCTCGTCTTCGCGGCTCCGCCCGAGGAGCAAGGTCAGCTCGGCTACACTTCGCGCGCCCGCGCTTTTAAGCCGCGCTACAACTACGGGTGGGACTGGTGCGTCCGCGTCGTGCCCCTCGGCGCCGCCGGCCGCCTCGTTCTCGCCCGACACGCCACGCCCGCCCGTTCGCTCCTCACGGTCACCACGACCCTCTCAGCCGATCTCACCCTCGGCTGCGCGACGGTGCGACTCGCCGCCGAGCGACTCCCGCTTTCCACCCGCGGCGAGATCCGCCTCACCCTCGCCCTCGCCGGCTCGACGCTCAGCACCGCGACGTTTCCGCGCCTCTTCCCGGATTCCACCGCAGCCTTCTCCCTCGAGCTCGCCCGGCCCGCCCTCTGGTGGCCCAACGGGCTCGGCGCAGCCACGCTCCACGACTTCACCGTCGAAATCCTCCTCGACGGCCAACGGCACGAGCACTGGCAACGCCGCGTCGGCTTCAAGCACGTCGACTGGCAACCGTGCGAGGGAGCTCCGGCTCACGCGCTACCCTGGCTCTGCGTCGTCAACGGTCGTCCGCTCTTTCTCCAGGGCGTCAACTGGACGCCGATCCGCCTGTGTTACCCGGATACGACGTCGACCGAGTCGGCTCGCCTCGTCGCTCTCTATCGCGACCTCGGGTGCAATCTCCTCCGCGTATGGGGCGGCGCCACGCTCGAAACCGACGCGTTCTACGACGCCTGCGATCACGCCGGTCTCCTCGTCTGGCAGGAATTCCCCCTCTCGTCCTCCGGCATGGACAGCCGTCCGCCCGACGACTCCGGCTTCATCGCCGAACTCACGTCCATCGCGCGCCATTTCATCCGCGCGCGCCAACATCACGCCTGCCTCCTCCAATGGTGCGGCGGCAACGAACTCCACACCGAAGAGTCCACCCCAGACGGTCCGCGTCGCCGTCCGCTCGACCTCGCGCACCCCGCGCTCGCCGCGCTCGCCGCCCTTGTCGCCGCTGAGGATCCGACGCACCGCTTCCTGCCCACGTCGCCCTTCGGTCCGCGCTTCCATGCCACACCGGCCGAGTTCGGCCGCGGCCTCCACCATGACGTCCACGGCCCCTGGGGCCGCGGTGACTTCCCGGCCCCGGCTGATTGGGCCGCCTATTGGCGCGATGACGACTCGCTCTTCCGCGGCGAAGTCGGCGTCGCCGGCGCCAGCTCGCTTGAGCTGATTCTCCGCCACGCCGGTTCCGATCCGCCCTGGCCGCCCACCAACGCGCTCTGGCAACACTCCTCCGGCTGGTGGACGCAGTGGGACCGACTGGCCCCCGCCGTTGCCCATCTCCCGCCCGACGCCGCGCTCGCCCGTTACATTGAACTCACCCAGCGCGAACAAGCCGACGACCTCGCGCTCGCTGCGCGCCTCACCAAAGCCCGCTTCCCCCGCTGCGGCGGATTTCTCGTCTGGATGGGGCACGACTGCTTCCCCTGCCTCGCCAACACCTCGATCGTCGACTACGCGCACCGCCTCAAGCCCGCCGCCCACGCACTCGCCGCGGTCTTCCGTGCCAAATCCGGCGATACACCCGGCTGAGTTCGGGATCGCAGGTAGGCCCGAACCCAGGGCATACGCCTCCCCCGCTTCGGCATCCCTTCAATTCACCTGAGCTGCCGACCGACCCGGGGTGCGAGAATATCAGCATGATACTCGGTCCCTCCGTCCTCCCCCGATGCGGAACCCTACTGCCCCTGCCGCAGATATTTTACGACCGCTTCGGTGCGGCTGCGCACCTGCAGTTTTTGATAGATGTGGTTCACGTGCGTCCGCACGGTTTCCAAACCGATCCCGAGCTGCTCCGCGACTTCCTTCAGCACCAGCCCCTTCACGAGCAGATCGAGCACCTCCACCTCGCGGGGGGAGAGTTGCTCGGACTCGGCCGCCGGCTTCTCGCTGCGGTGGAAAAACTGCACCACCTGGCGGGCGATGTGGGCCGACATCGGCGCGCCGCCGTGGCGCACGTCATGGAGCGCATCCAGCAGCTTTTCCGCCGCGTCGCGCTTGACCAGGTAGCCGTTGGCCCCGGCCTTGAGCGCCCGGAAAATACTGTCGTCGTCCTCGTAAACCGTCAGCATCAGCACGAGCAGCCGCGGCAACTGGGCCTTGAGCCGCACCACACATTCGATGCCGTTCATCTTCGGCAAATGGATGTCCATCACCGCGAGGTGCGGCTGCAGCCCGGCGATTTCCCGCAGCGCCTCCTCCGCCGAGTGGAACGTCCCAAGCAACCGCAGCCGTTCGTCCGTACGCACGAGCGCCGCCAGATTCTCCCGCACCACGCGGTCGTCCTCCACAATGACGACGCCGGCTCTCATGCGCGCTCCTCCGTCGCCGGCAACGGCACGTTGAGGCGCACTTGGGTGCCCGCGCCGGGCGCGGAGTCCACGCGACACGTGCCCCCGACCTCCTCCATGCGTCGCGCGGAATGATCCAACCCGTTGCCGCGTTTGACGCTCGCCGGATCGAAACCGTCGCCGTTGTCCGCCACTGTCACGCGCAGGCGTTCGCCGTCGAGTTCGAGTTGCACGCGCACCTCCGTCGCGTGCGCGTGTTTGAGCGCATTGTTCAGGGCCTCCTTCACCACCATCATCAGCCGGTGCCGCAGTCCGCTCGGCAGCGTCCGCGTCGGCAACAACGTCGGAATGTCGAGCCGGCAGCGCAGACCGGCGTCGCGCAACACGGCTCCCGCATACTGGCTGAGGTAGTTGCTGAAGCCCTCGAGCGAGTCGTGCGAGGGATTGGCCGCCCAGACAATTTCCTCCAGAGCCGCCGCGAGTTCCTTCACCGCGCCGTTGATGCTCCGGATCGGCTCCCGCACCGTCTCGTCCGCCGGCCCGGACTTCAACGCCCGTCCGGCCAGCAGGGAAATCTGCGTGAACCGCGCCCCCATCTCGTCGTGAAGATCCCGCGCCATCCGCGTCCGCTCCTCGTCCACGGCCTGGCGTTTTTCCAGTCGCTGCACTTCCCGCTGCAACTTGCGCCAGGCAAAATACCGCACCCCGCCGAGCAGCGCGGCGACGCCGAAACTGGCGACGCACCACCGAAACCACGTCGACGCATAAAACGGCGGGCGCACCTCGACCGGCAGGCGGAGTGACGGCCCCGTCGGCCGCCCCAGCTCGTCCGTCGCCCACGCCCGAAACACATAGTGGCCTACCGGGAGCGTGCGGAAGGACAGCGCCGCATCCCGCCCGCGACCGATGCTGTACATCTCTGCGGTCTCCAGCCGCAGCCGCTGACCGGGCACGACCGGCACGGTCGCCTCCGCATTCATCAACCAGCCCCCGGTGTTGTCCGGTTCCACATCGACCAATGCGAGCAGCGGCTCCGGGGTCTCGCTTTCTTCGGCATGGGCATACAAACGCGGAATGTTGAGGCCGGTGCCATCGCGCCCCCAACCGTGGGGATTCCCGCGGGCGGACAGGAGGTCGGATCCGCGCAGACGTTCGAGTCTGTAGAGTTCCGCCCCCGGCGCCGTCTCCGGCCCGGGCGGCAACGCCGTGAGGTGCAGGCCGCGGATGGTCCAGAATCCGGTCGTGCGCGGCACGCCGCCCGACACCATCAAGATCCGCAACCGGCTGGCTCGGTCCGGCACGACGGTTTCGTCCGCATGCCGGTGCCAACGCGAATTCTGCGGCAGGCCACCCCAACCCGGACTCTCGCCCTGGCGAATGAACGCCGCACTGCCGACCGGGCGATTGTCCCGATCAAGAAAACGCAGCATGAGATACATTTGGCTGTCATGGTCCTGCAGGTCGTCTTCCCACCCTTCGAGGCGGGTGCGCAGGCGCACGACCTGCGGCGTGCCGGGCGCAGCGGTCGTCAGCCCGATTTGCAGCGGAAACTCGCGCGGCAGCAACGAGAGCCCCCGGTAGTCGGTGTCCGCGCTGTTGTCGGTGTTGGCTTCCACGGCCGCGAGCACCGCCCGGCCCCCGACCACGACCTCCGTCAGGGCCGGCCGAGCCGAATAGCGGACGGTCGGCTCGGCAGCGTCCAAGCGCGCCCACCCACCGGCCACGCCGAACGCCGCCAGGCCAACGCACAAGGGGGGGAGCAAACGCACGTCGCCCAGCGTCGTGATCCGCGCCCCAATTCCGAGTTCATTTTTGCCCGTCGCGTCGAACGCCATGCCCCACCCTAGCGAACGCACACGTGTTCGCCCATCCCCCGAACAGGGGATGTTCGCGCACTCGGCGATGGGGCATACTGCGTCGTTTTGCTGCCCGTTCTGCCCCACAGATCCTTCGTGCCTGAGTCCCGTCATCGATCACTCGCTACCCCCGCGATGAAACTCGCCCCCTGCCTTGGTCTGTCGCTCGCCACCGCCGGTTTGCACCCGGCCTCCGCTCAAACCGCACCGGCCGCTGCGCCAACCACCCCCGCTGCCGCCACCTGGGTGTGCTCGGGCCGAGCGACGGCCACGCGTTGAGCCGCAGCTGCGCCTGCCGACGCTTGCCACCGGCGCTACGATCACACGAACCTCCTACAGGCCTCCACTCTCCCCCTCCACGATCATGCGCCGTCTTCTCCCCTGCCTCATCCTCGCTTGCGCCGCCCTCCGCGCCGCCGTCGTTCCCGTTCCCACCAGCGTCGTCCCCGAGCGTATCCCGGGCGCGAAGCCCAAGAACGTCATTCTCATCCTCACCGACGACCATCGCTCCGATGCGATGAGTTTCCTGGGGCATCCGATCGCCGAGACGCCGCACCTCGACGCCCTCGCCCGCAACGGCGTCCATTTCAAAAACGCCCTCGTCACCACCTCGCTCTGCTCCCCCAGCCGCGCCTCCATCCTCGCTCTGCTCCCCCAGCCGCGCCTCCATCCTCACCGGCCTCTACACGTTTCGCCACCGCGTCATCGACAACAACCGCCCGATCCCGCCGGGCACGCTCTACTTTCCCCAGTACCTCCAACGCGCCGGCTACGCCACCAGCTTCTTCGGCAAGTGGCACATGGGCGGTGAAGACGACCAGCCCCAGCCCGGCTTCGATCGTTGGGTCAGTTTCCGCGGCCAGGGCGAATACCTCCCGCCCACACCCAACTACACGCTCAACGTCGACGGCCGCCGTGAAAAACAAAAGGGCTACATCACCGACGAACTCACCGACTACGCCGTCGAGTGGATGAAGCAGCAAAAGCCCGCCGAGAAACCGTTCTTCATTTATCTCTCCCACAAAGCCGTCCACGCCAACTTCACGCCCGCCGCCCGGCACGAGGGCAAGTTCGCGAACAAGAAGTTTGTCCGCCCGGCCACGGCCGCCAACACCGCGGATAACTACGCCCTCAAGCCCCGTTGGCTCCGCGACCAGCGCAACTCCTGGCACGGCGTCGATTTTCCCTACCACAGTGACCTCAACGTCGATCAATACTACCAGCGCTACTGCGAGACCCTTTGCGCCGTCGACGACAGCGTCGGCCGCATCGTCGCCGAGCTGAAAAAAATGGGCGTCTATGAAGACACGCTCATCCTCTACATGGGCGACAACGGTTTCATGTTCGGCGAGCACGGCCTCATCGACAAACGCGTCGCCTACGACGCCTCCATCCGCATCCCGATGCTGATGCAGTGCCCGTCGCTCTTCTCCGGTGGCCGCACCGTCGAGCAGGCCGTGGCCAACATCGACGTCGGCCCCACCATCATGACCGCGATGGGCCTGACGCCGCCGCCGCACATGGACGGCCTGAACTTCCTCCCGCTCGCGCGCGGCACCTCCACCGCTTGGCGCGATAATTTTCTCTACGCCTACTACTGGGAGAAAAATTTCCCCCAGTCGCCCACCGTCTTCGCCCTCCGCGGCGAACGCTACAAATACATCACGTATTACGGCCTGTGGGACCTCGATGAACTCTACGATCTCCAGGCCGATCCCGGCGAAACGAAGAATCTCTTCTACGACCCCGCGCACCGGAAGACCGCCCAAGCCATGGAGGCGAAACTCTACGCCCGCATGGAAGAACTCGGCGGCATGGCCATCCCGCTCAACGCCCCTAAAGGCGGCATCAACGACAAGCGCCTCCGCGACCGCGGCGGCCAGACCGGCGCCGATTTCCCTGCTCCGTTCGTCGTCGAAAAACCGCTCAATCAAAACGCGAAGTAGCCACGCGGCACCTCGGCCATTGTTCGCACCGCGTTTGCCCAACGCCGCGGGTTCGCCTTCAGCCCGCATCCGGAAATGCCCGACGGCTTGGGCTACACCTTGGAACGCGTCCTGGTTCGGGGGCGAAGCGAATTGTCCCGCACGGACGGTAGGCCAGACCCAAGCCGCCGTCGCCGAGCGCGCGGGCTTTTCGCGTCGAACGTGAACTGGCGGTCCCGGCTATAGGCACAGGGGCCCGTGGTCCCCTCCGCGGCCGCCATCCCCCAAAAAGGGGATGTTCGCGGGCCGCGAAACCTGCCAAGATCCCCGCCGTAGACTACCGTGCCGTTCATCGAGGCCACCGTGGCCTCCCACCCCTGCAACCCTTCACACCATGAAAAACCCTCGCCTCGCCCTGACCCTGTCGTTCCTCGCCGGCACCGCCCTCGCCCAGTCGGTCGCTCCGCCGGCGGCCTCCGCGGCCGCGGCGGCCGCAGAGGAAACCCTCGTGTTGAATCCCTTTATCGTCAGCACCGAGGCCAACAAGGGCTACTACGCCTCCGAGACCTTGTCGGGCACGCAGCTGAAATCCCAGGTCCGCGATCTGGCCAACCCGATTACGATCCTCACCGAGGAGTTCATGCGCGACATCGGCGCCGTGAACTATGAGGAGGCCCTTGAATTTCTGCCCAGCACCCAAGCGTACAAAGGCGATTCCTCCGACCCGGAATCCGTCACCTCGCGCACCGGCACGCCGTTCACCGTGCGCGGCTTCCGCTCCAGTTCGCTGACCAATAATTTTTTCACCAGTCGCATCAAGGTCGACAATTTCAACACCGAGACCGTGACCCAATCCCGCGGGCCCAACTCCCTGCTCTTCGGTTTGGGCTCGGTGGGCGGCGGGCTCGACGCCACCCAGAAGGCGGGACGCTTCAATGCTGACAGCTATGGCCTCGAACTTCGCTTCGACTCGGACGGCTCCAAGCGCGCCAATGTGGATATCAACCGGATTCTCATCCCCCAGAAAGTGGCCCTGCGCTTTGCCGCCTTGTCCACCGATCAACGAACCCCGCGCGAACTCCAGTATATGCGGCGCAACTCCGCGTATCTGAATTTCACGCTGCAGCCCTTCAAGGGCGCGACGATCAACCTCAATGCGGAGACCGGCCGGATCGACGAACTGAATCCCCGGCCCTACCTGGCCTATGACAGCGTGTCCGCGTGGTTGAACGATCCCCGCACTCCGCTCCAGAAAGCGAATACGATCGACCGCGTCTTGGTCCAATCCGGAACCACGGCCGCACGCAATGCCGCCCGCAACATCCTCCCCGGCGTTTCCCAAGGTTTCTCCACCACCAACTATCTCGTCTACGTGATGAACGCCCCGCAACTCGGCGTGCAGAACTGGAATTTCAAATCCCGGGGCTCGGAGGCCTTCGTCAACGGCCTCACCCAAAATAATACCAGCATCTCCAGCGCGACCCGCGTCCCGGGCGTGAACTTCCCGTTGGATACCATCGTCTCCGGACCGTCGGACTATTTTGACACCACCTACGACAAATTCTCGGCGTCCTGGCAGCAGCGGATCCTGGACAAGACTTTCGTCGAGCTGGCCGGAGCCTACGAGGAATCCAAGAACGAGGATTGGCAGCCGGTCTCGCGCGGAGACTACGAGATCTTTATCGACAACAATTACTATCTGCCCACGCAGCTGGCCGCGAGCAACCCCGACCCCACCAAACCGCTCAACCCCTATTTCGGCACGCCGTACGTCGAGTCCAATGCCACGCTGCAGAACCGCGACACGACCCTGAAGCAGTATCGGGCGACGCTGACCCGGCAGTTCGACCTGAGTCGGATCGAGCCGGTCAAGGGTTTTGATTTCGGCAAGTTCACGGCGGTGGCGTTCCATTATTACCGGCATGTCGACAGCTACTTTGCGCAACCCGAGGAAATGACGACCACCTCGGTGCTGGCTTCGGGGATTCTCTCTGACACGCAGAATCAAATTCGCCGGCGCTACTATCTCACGCCGGGCCAACCGGTGACGTTTCCCGCCTTCGTCCCGAGCCAGGCGGGGATCACCCAGCCGGGCAACCCGGCGGTCCCCGGCAGTGTCATCCCCGCCGTCACGTCGGCCTTCTTGCACCGCCTGAACCCGGTCTATGCGCCCGAAACCACCAAGTCCTACGCGGCCATCGGCCAGTGGGAATTGTTCTCCCGCCGGTTGATCCTCACGGGCGGCATCCGCCGCGACGATCTCAGCTCCAAGAATTTTGTTTTCGCGACGGATCCCGTCACCCGACTTTTCCTCGGCCAGGGACAGGGGGCGTTTGCCCCGGCCACCACTTCGTCGGTCACCAACACCAACTACGGCGCCGTGCTCAAAGTCACGAAGTGGCTCGATGTCTTCGCCAACACGGCCACCAACACCGTGGGCGCCGGCGGCACCAACTATGACATCTACAACCAGACCTTGCCCAATCAGGAGGGCCTGGGCTACGACCTCGGGTTGCGCGGCTTCTTTTTCGACGACCGCGTGATTCTCAAGCTCAACTATTTCAACAACGAGCTCACGAACCGCGTCTCCAATCCGCTCCGGGATGGCGCCATCGGCATCGAGATGGCCCGGCAGAACGGTTACGTCGAACGCTACCTCGAAGGCATGGTCCTCAACGGATTTGGCAGCAAGGTCGCCGGGGCCCGGCGTTTCGCCGATTACCCGGGCAACGGCCTCTGGTCGGATGTCGAGTCGGATTTGACGGAGGGCTACGAAATCGAGGCGACGCTCAATCCCCTCAAACAACTGCGCGTCATGCTCAATGTCTCCTACAACGACTCGAAGTTGAACAGCACCTACCAGTTCACCCGCCCGTGGTATGAGCAATACGTCAAACCCGTCCGCGACGACGCGGCACTCCGGTCGATCATTGCCAACCCCACGTTCAATGCCACCCGGACCATCGGCGATTACATCACGGGCATCGAGCGCCGCTTGAATTACCACGAGGCCCAAGTCGGAGGAGCCCGGTTGCGCGGCAACAATTGGCTCGTGAACATCGTCGGGAGCTACGCCTTCGATCAGGGCCCGTTGAAGGGCACCCGCGTCGGCGGCAGCGCGCGTTGGCGCGAAGCCCCCTCCATCGGCTACCCGGAACGAGGCGGAACCTTCGATGTGGCGAATGCGTTCAAAGGCAAAGACACCTGGGTCACCGATGCCTTCGTGAGCTACGCCTGGCGCCAGAAGCTCCTCGAGCGAGCCATGAATTGGACGGTTTCCCTCCGGGTGCGCAATCTCCTCAACGATGCCGACCCCTACCCCGCGAGCGCCGTCGACGATGGGACCGGGCGGGCGCACATCCTCCAGCGAATCTACCAGGCCCCCCGGACCTACGAGCTCTCCGCCGGCCTCAGATTCTGAGCCGGCGCCGCCCCCGACGGGGGCGGCGCGGCGGTTCGACCCGACCATGCACTACTCGGCGCGGCGCGGTTCGATCGCCCGAAAGTTCCTCCGCTCCCGTCTGCGTTCCGGCGATGGGCGCCGTGGCCCGGTATGATCGCGCCCGGCTGGAAAATGGGCCGGCGGCTCGCGGGCATCGCCTTCGGCACGGCGCTGGCGGCCCTCGCGCAGCCGCCGGCCGTATCCAATCTTTCCGTCCGCGCCCTGGTCGGCACCGGCCAGGATGTGCTCATCGCCGGCTTCCACATCGGGCCCGGGGCCGACCAGACGATGCTCATCCGCGCCACGGGTCCGGCCTTGGCCGGCTTCGGCGTCACCGGCGTCCTCGCCGACCC
>CAJAYO010000653.1 GCA_903948415.1 uncultured Opitutia bacterium
GCCAAACGCAGACGAGGTGATGAATCAGACGTGGGGGCATGGGCGTCGCGGGCGGTTCATTTCACCTTCCAAATTTTCACGTCGTCGATCCACACCGTGCTCGGCACGAGGAAGCTGAACCAGCGCTTCATCGGGTGGGCGAAGCCGGCGGAGCGGTGGCGGGCGACGAGTTTGCCGTCGAGGCTGAGGCGCATCTCGTCGCCTTCGGTCACGAGCACAAGTTCATGCCAGTCCGTATCGGCTTTCCACGGAACAGTGATCTGCTTCGTCTTGAGCAACGCATCGAGATCGGCGGGCAGCGGCTCCTTGCGGTCGAGGTAAGGTTGCCGGCGCTGGCGGATTTCGAGGTTCATGACGCCGGTTTTCCAATCCATGAGCGTGATGCCACCCGGAGCGAGATTGGCGTAGCAAAGATGGCCGGCGTGGATGCCCTGCGTTTCGCGGTCGACGAAGCCGAGTTGGAGCGACTCGCCCTTGGTCAGTCCGGGGAACTTGAAGCGCACGACGGCGCCACCATCGCTGAAACCGGCTTCGTGATGAATGTGCGCGGAGTGGCCCGCCTCCTTCGAGGCGCTGGCGATCTTGAGAATTCCGCCGTCGAGATCGGCCATCTTGATCTGCGGTACGCGGTCGGCGGTGGCGCTGTTCCAACCATTACCGATGGCCTTGGCGAGGTTGCCATCCTCCTCCCGCTCGAAGGCGTCGTGAAAGATCAGCGCGCCCTTGGATTCCAGCCAGACGCGATCGTTTCCGGGCGAAGGGGTAGCCCCGACCAGGCGCGTTCCCGCCGCGACCAGGCCGGAAACCAACACGAAAAGGCGAAAGCTGAAGGCGGACATTTTGAGGGGGCGGACGAAGGAGCGCATGGTTGGGGATTTGATCATTTTACCTTCCAGATCTTCACATCGCTAATCCAGAGGGTGTTCGAGGCGGAAAAGCTGAGCCAGCGCTTCGTGGGGTGCGCGTAGCCCTCGGACCGGTGCGAGGCTACGAGCCCGCCGTCGATGCTCAGCCGCATCTCGTCTCCCTCGAAGGCCAGCGTGAGGTCATGCCATTCGTGGTCGGCCTTCCACGGAACCGTCTTCTCCTTGGTCTGCAGGAGTGCCTCGAGGTCAGCGGGCAGCTTTTCCTTTTTCTCGAGGAAAACAGCACGACGCGCCCTCAGCTTCTCCTCACTGATCCCCGTCTTGTGGTCCCTCAGCAGGATGCTCGCCGGATAGAGGTTCGCATAGCACAGATGGCCGGCGTGGACCCCCTTCATCTCGCGGTCCACGTGTCCCACCGTGAAAGTTTCTCCCTTGTTGAGGCCGGGAAACCGGAAGCGCAGGGTTGTTCCCCCGTCGGCAAAGCCGGCGTCGTGATGGATGTGAACGCCATGGCCCGCCGCCTTGCCGTCGCTGTTGATCTTGAGTGTGCGCTGCTCGAGATCGGCCTGCTTCACGTTCGGCGCGCGTTCGGCCGTGGCGCTCTCCCAACCGTTGCCGAGGGCCTTGATCCCGTTGCCCTCGAGCTTCCGATCAAAGGCGTCTTGGAAGATGAGGGTGCCTTTCTCGCGCAGCCAGCTGGCATCGTCGCGCAACGGTTTGGTCGGCTTGGGCTCAGCGGCGGGCAGAGTGGCCAGAGACGTGAGCAGCAGGGCGAAGACAATCGAGGGAATGGTTTTCATGGCGAACAGACGGTGGCTTGGGGGTTCGACGTGAGCGGCGTCACTTCCTCGCGCGGACGACCTCCGCGGCCTGCTGGGCGTTGCGCTGGAGACCGGCCCAGTCCTGGCGCTGGATAGCCTCGCGCGGGGCCAGCCAGGAGCCGCCCACGCAAAGGACGGAGGGCGAGGCGAGCCACTGCGGGAGCGAGGCGAGGTTGATCCCTCCGAGCGGAATGAAGCGCGCGCCGAGATGCGCGAAGGGCGCGGCCATCGTCTCGAGCGCGGACGGTCCCGCGAGATTGGACGCGGGAAAATATTTCAGGACGCGGCAGCCGTGCTCGAGCGCGATCTCCATGTCGGTCGGCGTCATGACGCCCGGGGCGAAAGGCAGCCCGCACTCGCGGGCGGCGGCGATCGTCGCAGGATTGCAACCCGGCGCTACGCCGAACCCGGCGCCGGCCTCGATCGCCGTTTCCACGTGCGCGCGATTCAGCAGGGTCCCGGCACCGACGAGCATCTCGGGGACCTCGGCGCGAATACGCCGGATCGCCTCGGCGGCGCGGGCGGTACGAAAGGTCAGCTCGATCGCCCCGACGCCGACGGCGAGCAGCGCGCGGGCGATCGGCGCAGCGTCCTCCGGATTTTCCACGGTCACGACCGCCACCACGCCGGAGCGGGCCAGGCGTTCGGCAAGCGGATCGGGCCACATCGATTTCATGGTCATGGGGTCAGAGGAGTCCGAACCGCGTCGCGATCATCAGCTGACCCGCGATCAGGCAGTCGTCGGCGTCTTGCACCGCCAGCGGTGAGCGGGCGCCCAAGACGTGAAATGCCCGTTGGTAGGCGGCCCGCAGCGGATCGGCGCCGACGAGCGTGACGGCCGCGTCCTGCGCCGCGAGTTCGCGCAGCTCTGCCCCGATCAGCAGTCCGCTGAGATAATGGTAGTTTTCCGCGGGCGCGGAACTATCGAGCAGAGCGCGCGTGCGCACACGGAACGCCGCGTGCAGCAGGTTGTCCGCCGCACCGGCTCGCACCCCTTGGTCAAAACTGGCGAGGTGCTCGGGGCCACTGAGAGGTGAGCCGGACGCCACCGAGTTCGCCAAAACGCTCTGGCGCGAAAGCAGTGCGAAGAATTCACCCGTCATGTAGGTCCGAAAGGCGACCGCCAGGGCACCGCGCACCTCCACGTGTTTGGAATGCGTGCCGGGAAAGACAAACACGCGGGTGCGGGCGGACGCGGCCTGGTTGGCCTGAGCGATGGCGCAGGCACCGATGAGCTGGGTCTCCTCGCCGCGCATGACGTCGTCGTGGCTGCGCACGCCGGAGACGAGGACGAGCGCATGAGGAAAATCCTCGCGCGCGGCGACGCGTTCCACGGAAAGGCCCGAGCCGTCGATGGCCAAGGGCAGCGCGCAATAAGGGAGTTCGCGCATCCCCATCGACGACGAGGCCATGCCGGAAATCACCAGAGGGAGGCCCGCCAGCGAGGCGGCGGTTTCCTTGGTCATCGTGGCGAGGTGGGGCCCGATGACGCGCGAGAAATGACTCCAACGATTCTCGGGCTGGCTGCCGGCGGCCTGCCACGCAGCGAAAGTGGCCGCGATGCCCTGGTCGCCGCGGCGCTCAGCCAGCACGCGACGCGGGGCGACCTCGACCAAGCGCAGGCGAAACGCCGAGGTGCCCCAGTCGCAACTGAGGAATCGCCGAGCGGAAACTGACGCCGGAGCGCTCATGCGAAGTTCGCGTCGAAACGCGCGTTCCACTCGATGCCGAGGCCGGGCGCCTGGGAAACGTGATACTCGCCGCCTTTCCGGGTAAGTGGGGTTTGCAGGAAACTGTTCGCGGAGTCGAAGACGTGCGGGTTGAACTCGCAGAGCGAGCAGTTCTGCGCGGCGGCGGCGAAGTGCAGCGCGGCGGCGATCTGCGGGCCCATCGCAATGCTGAGGTGAGGGACGATTTCTCCGGAAAATGCGGCGGCGATGCGCAGCGAGCCGGTGATGCCGCAGCGACCGAGATCGGGCTGGAGCACACCGACGCTGGGCAAAAACGGCTGCAGCTCGCGCAGGCTGCGGTAGCTCTCGCCGAGCGCGAGCGGGGTGCGGATGGCGGCGGCGAGGGCGGCGTGGGCTTCGACCTCTTCGGGATAGAGCGGGCACTCGAGCCAGCGGGCGTGGCGCGCGTCGAGGTCGTGCCCCATGGCGGCGGCGCGGTCGGGTGGAAAATGCCAGAGGCCATCGACCGCGAACCGCATTCCGGCCGGCAGCCGATCCGCGATGGCGAGCAGGTCCTGCCACTCGTTCTCATAGTAGAGCTTCACGATCGAGATGCCCTCATCGGCATAGCGCGCGGCAAAGGCGGCGCGTTCCGCCGCGCCTTGGCCAGACGTGCCGCTGAGGTAGACGGGAATGCGGAGCTTCGGCTCGGCGCTCAGCAGCGCGCAGACGGGTTTCCCGGCGATTTTGCCGGCGAGGTCCCACAGCGCGAGGTCCACGCCGCTCATCGCATCGAGCATGAAGCCGCCGTTCTGGCCGCGCACGCGCATGGTGGCATACATGCGGTCCCACAGCGCGGAGATCCGTGCCGTGGTGCCGTCGAACTCCTCGCGCTCGAGGGCCGGACGCAGCAGGTGCGTGACGATGCTGCACGCGACCTCCGGCGCGAGCGGGGCCTGCGCCTCGCCCCAGCCCACGAGGCCGTTGGCCAGCTCGACGCGCACGAGAGCGGTCTCGAAGTTTTCCGAGTAGAGTACCGGATAGGCGGTGGACCAGCGGTAGGCCCCATCGCCGGTAAGCGAGGTCGGCGAGCCGGCGGTGCCGCGCGAACGCACGATGTCACGCGGCAGACGAACGGGGATGGCTTGGACGGATTTGATGCGCATGGCGCTAAACAGCGATGGGCTGGCGGACGAAGCGACGGGTGATGAGATAGGAAACAGGATGCAGCAGGCCCATGATGATGAAGATGGCCCCGTAGCCAAACCCCTGCACCACGTGGCCGGTCATCCAGATAAAGAGCGTGCCGCCGAGCCCGGTGCCGAAGGCGAGCAGCCCGGATGTCGCGCCGATGAGGTGCTTGGGGAAGAGATCGTTCGTGAGCGTGTTCTGATTCGTTTTCCAGGCCATGTGCGCAAACGTCACCACGCAGATCAGCGCAATGGTCACCGCGCGTGACGGGGCGTGGTGGATCGCCAGCGACACCGGCATCAGCAGCGCGCACGGCAACATCACGGCGAAGCGTGACGACAGCACGGGCCGGCCGCGCGCGACCAACCGGCCGCTGAGCCACCCGCCGAACAGTGCGCCGAGGTCGGCCGAGAGATACGGAATCCACGCGAGCATGCCCATCTCGACCATCGTGAAACCGCGCTGCTCGACGAGATACTTCGGTAGCCAGAAGAGGTAGAACCACCACACCGGATCCGAGACGAAGCGCGCCGCCATCAAGCCCCACATTTGCGGATACTGGGCGAGCTGCCGCCACGACACCTTGTTCGCTTGGGACGTTGGCACCGTCTCCGCGAGGACGAGCGCCCGCTCGGCGTCGGTGATGCGCGGATGTTTGTCCGGGGCGTGGTAGAGCAGGAGCCAGAGGACCAGCCACACGAATCCGAGCCCGCCCGTGATCAAAAACGCCGGCCGCCAGCCGTAGAGGGAGTAAATCCACGTCACGAGTGGCGGGGTGATGATCGCGCCGATGGCCGCGCCGCCTTGGATGAGCCCGTGCACCAAGGCACGCTCCTTGGCGGGATACCATTCGCTCACCACGCGGAAGGCCGCCATGAAGTTCCCCGACTCCCCCAGCCCGAGGAGGAACCGCAGCGCGCCCAGCGACCAGACGCCGACGGCGAGCGCGTGCGACATGTTGGCGAGCGACCACCACACGATGAAGACGCTCAGCGCGAGCCGCGCGCCCCAGCGGTCCACGAGAAAACCGGAGCCGACATACATCAGCGTGTAGGCGGCGAGAAAGGCCGTGAGAATGTTAGAGTACTCGATGTTCGAAATACCGAGCTCCTTGGTCAGCACCGGTGCCAGCACCGACAGCGCCTGCCGGTCCACGTAGTTGATGACCGTGGAAAAAAACAGCAGCGCGGCAATCCCCCAGCGCAGATGCGGAATCTTCGTCTTCATTTCTTGGCCGGAAACTCCGCCAGCAAGTCGGCGAGCATCGTGGCCACGTCACGCTCCGTGAACGCATCCATCTCCGGCAAGGGTGCGCGCACGTGCTGGGCGTCGGCGATGCCGCGCTGCGCGAGCACGAGCTTCGTCAGCCGCATGCGATAAATCGCCTGGGCCGTGAGCAGCGGCAGGCTCAGGCGATAGAGCCGCCGCGCCTGCGCCCGATCGCCGGAGGCATCCGCGCTCCACAACGCCACGTGCAGGTCGGTGAGCTCGACCGCCGGCATCGCGCCACACGCGCCGCGATCCAACTCGTCGATGATGTAACGCGCGCCGCCGCCGCCGAATACCCCCCGCACGCTCGGAATGGCCGCCGCACGCAGCGCGGTGATGGCCGGACCCGAGGGCAGCGTCTCCTCCTTGATGTAGGTGATGGCCGGAATGCTGGCGGCGATTTCGATGATGGCCTTGGCGCTCAAGCCGGCGCCGGTCGGCACAGGGGCGTTCTGCAAAATGATCTCCGCGCCGGGGAGTCCGGCGGCGACCTGCTGGAAGAAAGTTCGATGCGCCGCCACGTCCGCGCCCAGCCCGACCGGCGCCATGATCATCAGGTGGCGAATCCCGTGCTTCAGGGCGATGCTGCTCGCCGCGATCACCTCATTCGCCGTTGGCGCGCTCGCCCCACCGACGAGCGGCACTTTTCCGGCCGTTTCCGC
>CAJAYO010000654.1 GCA_903948415.1 uncultured Opitutia bacterium
AGTCGGGCGGGAAGGAATGATGCAGAAGCGGGACCGCGGAACCGTTCTCCCAGTAGCGTCCGGGGGGGAACGGACGGGAGGCGACGGTGATGTAGTAAGTGTCCCCCCATTTGATGATGCGCGGGTCTTCGAGGCAGCCGCCATCAGGGGTAAAAGGGAGCGGTGAGGCGACCGGGGCATCGCCCGCGCGGGTGAAGTGGTAGCCGTCGGTGCTCGTGGCGAGGCCGAGATGGATCACGTGATCGGCGTCATTGCCGGCCGCACGATAGAGCAGCAATACCTGCCCGCTCGCGGGATCATGCCACGCGCCCGGGTTGGTGGTGACGACGCTTTCCCAGGGTGAATCGGATTTCGGCGCGAGGATGGGATTGCCGGCGAACCGGACGAGTTGAAAATCGGTGGCAACGAGCATGGCGGCGGGATGAAATTGAAAAAGGCGGCCGAGCCGGGGAGGCCCGGCCGCCTGCGCAAGTGCGCGGATGAGGCGGAGAGGGCGGAGTTAGAACCGGTAATCGGCGCTGAGGCGGAACGTGCGTTTCTCGCCGAACGTGAAGCCCTCGCTGATATAGTCGCGGTCGAGGATATTGCCGACGTTCAGGCGTACCGTGATGGCGCGCCGGTTCGCGAGTTTGAACTCTTTCGCGACCACCGCGAACAAGACGGCGCCACCATCACTGCGCCGCTCGCGGGTGTTCAGGTTGAGGCCGGTGTCGAGCCAGACGTCATTCTTCCAGTTCGTGCCGACGGTCCAGCGGGTTTGATTGAGCAGGCCGCCGCCCACGACGGTGTAGTTGACGAGGAAATTGGCGGATTTTTCCGGGGCGCGGGGGAGTTCGGCGCCGATGAGGGCTTCCCGGCCGGGAGGCGAGCCGGTGATCTTCCCGTCGAATTGCGCGTAGAGGAAGGTGAAGCTGAGCTGTTTCGTCGCCTGATACCAGGCTTCGAGTTCAACGCCTTGCACCTCTTCGCCCGGAGTGAGAATGCCATAGGTGCGGGGAGGATTGAGCGAGAAGTCCTGAAACTGGCGGCCGACATCTTTCCGCTCCTGCATATAGAAAACGACGGTCGTCGAGAGGCCGGTGGCGCCCCACGTTGACTTGATGCCGCCCTCAAGGCCCTCGGCGGTGAGCGGGGGCAGCGGGTTGAAGTTAATGTCGAAGAGGAACTGCGGCTGGTAGCTGGTGCTGCGGTTGACGAAGACCATGTGCTGCTTCTTCGGATCGAAGGACCAGCCGAGGCCGGCCTGCCACGTGGTGGCCTTGCGGCTGTCGGCGGCGCCGGTGACGGTGTTGGTGAGGATGCTCTTGCCCCGCGCGACGCCGCCGAGGAGTTGGAGGCGATCATCGAAACCGGAGAGAACTTCGCTGACGCGGGTATTGGTCCATTCGCTCAGGAAACGCTGGGGGCCGGACTCCAGCCGCCAGAGAGCGGGATCGAGCTTGGTGTCCAACCACTCGCCGGACACGCCGTTGAAGGGGCGGTAATCCGCCGCCGTGGGTGCACGGGTGACGCGTTGGGTCACCGGATCGTAGCCGAGATTCATCGTGTAGAGATTGTCGCGGGCATTCGCGGCGGCATTCCAACCCCGCCAGATCGAGGCGAAGAAAATGTTCTTGTTGTATTCGTGGCCGAGGATCGTGCGGGTCTTGAACGGGCCGAGGTCCCACTGGCCGAGGAGGTCGCCCTTGTAGCCGGTGATGCGGTTGCCGTCGCGGGTGTTCGCGCCGTAGTAGGGGATCGGGACGGCGCGGAACGGGTCACCACCCGTGGGGACGATCTCATTGCGATCGCGTTTGTTTTCCGAGTAAACGCCGCGAAAGGTGATTTGGTCCGTGAGGCGGGAGGTCACGTCGGCGGTCCAGTTGGTCTGCTGGTTTTCCGCCTTCGCGTAGGGGCCGAAGAAACCGCCGCGCGCCGCGCGGCCGAGGCCGCGACTGTTTTTATCGACGAATTCCACGGTGGACCCCGGCGGGCGCCAGACGATGGGTTGAAAGGCCCCGAAGTTGGTCCGCACATCGAGGTATTCATATTCGAACGAGACCTCGGTCTTCGCAAAGGGGCGGAACAAGAGCGACGGGTTGTAGGCGATGACCTTGTTGCGGAAGAAATCGAATTCGCGCTCGTTGCTCGTAAACGAAGCGGGGAGGCGGAAGCCCAAGAGGCCCGGCGCCAGGGTCACGTCGACGTCCGCGACGGCGCGGTAGAACGCATAGTCGCCCCCGGCGAGCGACACCGTGCCGCGGGCGTCCGTGGTGCTCCGAATCCGGGGGCGCTTGGTGATGTAATTGATGATACCGCCGGCATCGCTCTGGCCGTAGAGCAGGGAGTTGGGACCGCGGATCACTTCGACGCGGTCGATGCCCGTCATGTCGTAGAGGCGGCCGCCCGGGGCGAAACCGTTGCGCCGGGGCAGCACGGTGAAACCGCGGGAAGCGTACTGGGTGTTGTTGCCGGTGCCTTCCGACGTGGTGTTGTTCTGGTTGGCCAGGCCGGGGACGACGCGCCCGAGGGAGTCGGCATTGAAGATATCGAGCAGCTTCATCAGCTCGGCACTGACGACTTGGATGCCCATGGGGAGTTTGTCCAAGGGGCGCGACACGAGCGTGCCGGAGGTCGATTCGTTGATGCGGGTGTCGGTGGTGTCGCGCGGCGTCGAGATGACGAACGGAGACAGCTCGACGACTTCTTCGGTGGCGGGTGCCGCGGGCGGCTTGATCGCCTGCGCAAAGGCAGACGAGAACGCACCGAGGGCAAGCAGGGTACGGAGCAGAGAGGCGGACGATTTCATGGGTCAGGTGGGGGTTGAGGAGAACCGCCGCGCCACGGGGGTGGCCGGCGGAGGTTGTAGCGGCACGAGACAAATCCCGGTGCGGGGTAGCCGGCGACGGCGCGCGAGCTTTTATCCATTAGCGGACGGGCCGATCCCGCGCGGAAAAGGGCGGGGACGGGTGCCGCTCAGGCTGGGAGGCCAGCGGTCTCGCGCTTGAACCAGCGATACACACCCACCGCTCCGGCCAGACCGATCGCGGCGCAGATCGCCGCGGCCCCCGGACGAAGCAAAATCGCGTAGCCAATCGTCATGGTCGTGCCGAGGCAGAGGGCGAAGCCCCAGCAGATATCGAGGACGTTTCGGGTGGTGAACGCCGGATCAAGCCGCGCGTCGCTGGTGCGCGCGATGTCGCCCCACCAACCGCCGGGCCGCACTTTGCGATAAAAGGCCTCCAGTTTTTCCCGGGCGACGGGGGCCGTCATCAGGGTGGCCGCGACGGCGGCGGAGAGGGTGACGATCGTGAAGAGCAGGAGTTTGATTTCAAAACGCAGGCCGGCCCATTCCATGCCGAAGACCGAGAACGTCGGCGCGGCGGCGTTGAGGGCGACGTTCACCAGCGCGCAGAGGAGACCGGCGCCAAGGGCGGCGAGTTCGGTCCAGGCGTTGAGGCGCCACCAGAACCAGCGCAGCACGGAAATGAGACCGGCTCCGGCGGTGAGGAGTCCGAGAAACTCCCACGCGCCGCTGACTGAACTCATCAGGGGGACCAGGCCCATGCCGGCGATGGCCAAGGCGACGGTGAGCAGGCGGGAGGCGAGGACGGATTCGCGGGCGGAGGCGTGGGGACGGAAAAAACGCAGGTAGCCGTCCCGCATCAGGTAGGACGCGCCCCAGTTCAAATGGGTCGTGATGGTCGACATGAATGCGGCGGCGAAGGCGGTGATGAGCAAGCCACGCATGCCGATGCCGAGGTAGTGGTTCATCACGAGGGGATAGGCGTGGGTGTCGGTGTGCGGGGCGAGCAGGACCGGAAAGAGCGCGATCGAGACGAGGGCGACGACGGCCCACATCCACGGGCGGATGGCCTGCCAGACGGCGAAGAAGAGCATCGCCTTGATCGCGTCGCGTTCATCCCGACAGGCGCTCAGGCGCTGCATCACATAGCCGCCGGTGTCATGCCAACGCAGCGTGAGCAGCACAATGAAGCAGGCGAGATCGAGATTGCCGGAGAGGAAATCCGGAAACATCGAGAGCGTTTTGTCGCCGTAGCCGGGCGCGACTTGGACCGCGGCGAGCACCTTGTCCATGCCGCCGAACTGAACGACGGCGATCACGGCGAACGCGATCATCGCGCCGACGGCGAGGATGAATTGAAACACGTCGGTGAGGACCGCGCTGAGGAATCCACCGAAGACGGTGTAGATGAGCGTCACGCCCATGGCGATGGACACGGCCGCCCATTGGTTGATCGGCATCATGATGGTCATGATGCTCGCCATTCCCAGCGTGACCCACGCGATCGTGATCAGGTTACCCACGATGCCGCTCATAAAAGCCCGGACGGAGCGCAGGACCGTGGCCGCGCGTCCATCGTAGCGCAGTTCGCAAAATTCGGCGTCGGTCATGGCCTCGAGCCGCCGCCACAGCCGGGAAAAAAGAAACACGCCGACGACGAGGGCGAGGACCTCGGCGAAGAGCCACCAGAGGCGTTGGAGTCCGCGGCCCCGCACGACCTCGGTGATGAACAGCGGCGTGTCCGAGGCAAAGCTGGTCGCGGCGAGGGAAATGCCATTGATCCACCAGGGCAGCGCCCGGCCTCCGAGGAAATAACTGTCACTGTCTTTTCCGGCCCGCCGCATCAGGGCGAGGCCGATGCCGAGGGACAGGAGGAGGTAGGCGATGATGATCGTGTAGTCGATCCAGTGGAGGGCGTGCATGGGGTGGGTGAAAGCGAGCGGGGCGAAGGGCGGTTCGGAGCCACTCGACGGAACCAGAGGCATGAACGGATCCGCAGATATCGCTACAATCCAAAAACGCAGCGGGAGACACGGGACCGCGCGCGGGTTGATCGGGCGAATCGGGGATGCATGGAATTATCGAGGGCGCGACCGCGACAGTTCGGCCGATCGCGCCCCGGGTTGACTAATCAATAGGAGTAATATCGGACGCCACGGCCGGTGCCGCAGCGCGCCGAACGGCGAGCGGCGCGACGCTCGGGGTTAGTGGGCGCGCCGGCGATCTCCGGGCAGGTGCCAACGCGAAACGGCTGGCGCACGGTGCGTCGCATCACACGCGCATCGCGAAGGCCCGGGATCCCGTTGAAGGCCGGCGGATGAGCTGCGGAACCAGCGCGAAGCCGAAGCGAAGGGGGCTCATGATTTCTTCTTCGCTTGGCCGTGCTTCTTCGCGCCCGCCGGAGGAGCATCGGCTCCGGCGGCCTCCGGATCGCCGCTTTCGCCCTGGTCGGCCAGGTTGGCGGGGTCGTAGCGCTTGGCTTTGGGGTCCGCGTTCGGATTTGGTTTCGGGAAATAGGCTCCGGCGGTTTTCAACCCGTCCATCAGCTGGCGCTGGAGTTGGGCGGTGCGGGCCGGATCGGCGGCCGCGACATTATGCTTCTCGCCGAGGTCGCGGGTGAGGTCGTAGACGAAGCGCTGGTCCGGCCATTCATACCAGTGCATCAACTTCGTGTCGCCGACGATGAGCGCGGAGGCCGGCGGCGCGACGCGGTAGTGGGGGTAGTGAAAATAGAGCGGGCGGGTGAGGTCCGGTTCGGTGGGTTGGCCGCCGAAGAGGAGGCGTTTGAAACTCACGCCGTCGATGTTCGGGCCGAGCCGGGCGGTTGCGCCGGCGAGATCGGCGAAGGTCGGGAGGAAATCGTAGCCGACGACGTTGACGATGCTGCGCGAGGCGGCGGGGATGCCGGGGCCGCGCACGATGAGCGGGACGCGGATGGCGTTCTCCCAGAGCCACCACTTCGCGCCGCGGAGCGGATCGTGGGACTCGTTCCAGGTGCGATAGCCGTTGTCGGCGGTGAAGACGACGTAGGTGTTTTCGGTGAGACCGAGCGTATCGAGCGTTTGGAGAAGCTGGCCGATAGTCGTATCGAGGTCCTCGACCATCGCGGCGCCGAGGATCGCGTTTTGGCGGTCGCGCGGGTGGGCGATTTTCGCGAAGACGGGATTTTTTTCGTAGCGCTCGCGGGTTTTCTTCGTGGCCTGATAGCGGGCGTGGGTGGCGTAGTGGGAAACTTGGACAAAGAAGGGGCGGCCGGCTTTCACATGGCGTTCGATGAAATCGACGCTGCGGCGGGTAATGCTGAACATCAGCTTGGGATCGTCCGGCGGGTCGTCGGGACGGCTGGTTTTGTTGTCGGTATCGCCGTCGCTCTCGTCGTACCCGTGCTTGGCCGGCCCGCCGCCGTAGAGATGCCACTTGCCGAAGTGCGCGGTCGCGTAGCCGGCGGATTTGCAGAGATCGCCGATGGAGGGAAAGCGGAGGTTGCCCTGCGGTTCCGGCTGGAGGAGCGGCCGCGCGGCATCTTGTCCGCGGCTCAGGTATTCGACGGTGCCGTTGGTTTTTTCGCCGAAGCTACCATTGCCGCTGTAAAGGTGACGGGCGGTCATCATGCCGGTTTGGATGGAGCACCGCGAGGGACCACACATGCCGGCGGCCGCGTAGGCGTTGCGGAACGTCATGCCCTGCGCGGCGAGTTTCTCCACGTTGGGCATGTGGCGGAAAGCCATGGCCGATTCCGGCAAATCCGGGCTCATGCGCACCGGCGTGCCGAACCACGGCATGTCGTCGATGAGGATGAAGACGATGTTGGGCGGCTGCGCCGGGCGCTCGGCGGCGGGGGCGCGGGCGCACGGCGCGCCGATCAACAAGAGGAGGAGCGTAAGGCGTGGGAGCTTCGGCATGAGGAGAGATCGCCAGGATAACTTGTCGGGCGCCCGGTCGGCGACCGGGCCGACAACCGCCGGGGCCGGCGGCGGGGTCGGGCAAAGCGGGGCGGCGGAGCGCTAGTCCTGCTTCGCCTTGGCCTTTTTCTTCGCGGCTTTGGCGGAGGGAGCGCCCGGCTGATCCATACCGGCGGGGACGACGTAACCGGTGGCTTTGATTTGCGCGTCGAGTTCGGCGGTGAGTTGGGCGCGGCGGGCGGGATCGGCGGCGAGGTTTTTCATTTCGTAGGCGTCGATCGCGAGGTCGAAGATTTCGGTCCACTCGGGGTGGCCGGGATACTGGATGATTTTGGCGTTGGCGGTGCGGACGCCGAGCATCGTCGGGGTCTCGAAATTGTTTTCATAAAAATACTCGGCGAGGAACGACTGGCGCCACGTGGGATTTTTGCCGGCGAGGAGGGGCACCCAGCTCAGGCCTTGCATCGCGCGCGGGACGGGCACGCCGCCGAGTTCGAGGAGCGTGGGTGCCAGGTCGATGTTGAGCACCATTTCGTCCATCGTCCTGCCTTTGGCGACGAGGCGCGGGTAGCGCACGAGCAACGGGACGCGCAGGGACTCTTCGTAGAGGGAGCGTTTGTCGCCGAGGCCGTGTTCGCCGAGGTAGTAGCCGTTGTCGCTGGAATAAATCACGACGGTGTCGTCGGTGAGCCCGAGGTCGTCGAGGGTCTGGAGCAAGCGGCCCAGATTTTCGTCGGCGCCGGCGAGGTGGCGGAAATAGTCCAAGTGGGCTTCGACCACCTGCGGGCCCGGCGCGGTCTTGCCGGCGGCGGCAGCGCCCGGCCGGTAGATCGCGGGCGTGGTGAG
>CAJAYO010000655.1 GCA_903948415.1 uncultured Opitutia bacterium
CGCCGCGCGTGGCGACGTTGGTGGCGCGCGGGCTCGTGGCGGCGACGTTGCCCGGCGTGGCGTCATAGACCTCGATGAGGACGACGCCGGAGCTGTTGGCGTTGGGTCCGGTGGCCTGCACGGTGTAGCTGCCGACGGGCAACGTCGCGAGGACAGCGGCGTCCTGCGAGCCCAGGGCGAGCGGGAAGGTCCCGACGCGCGTGGTGGCCTGTTGGAGGGCGGTGACCGCCGTCGTATTGGCCGCGGGGGTGGCGCTCTGCGAGCTCCAGTTGTCGTTGGTGAGAATCAGCGCACCGGCCGCGTTGAAGACCTCGAGCGAGGGGTTGCTGAGGACGCCGGCGACATCGAGGTTCAGCGGCGGACTGTTGAGGGCGGGGCCGACCACGCGGATGAGCATCTGGCGCGTCTGGGTGGGCGGCGAGCCCGCCGGCGCGGCGACCACGAAGCCGCCGATCAGCGCCTGGTTCCCGCCGCTGGTGAGGCCGCGCGTCGAGATATTTCTGACGCGGGTGGGTGCGTTCGAGAGCGAGAGCGTCGCGGGATCGCTGGTCGCGGAGCCGGCGGTCGTGGTGACGACGACGGTGTAGGTCCCGACCCGGCTGGTATCCACATTGGTGAAACTCAAGGTGGCGGTGGTGGCGTTGGCGATCGGCGTGCCGTTGAAGAGCCACTGGTAGAGGATCGGCGGGGCCCCGACGGCCTCGACCGTGAAGATGGCGCCGGAGCGCGGGTTCACCACGAGAGACTGCGGATGCTTCACAAACGTCACGTAGCGGTAGGCGTAGAGGGTGTCCGACAAGACGGCGTCCACGCGGGCGGCGTCGTCGGGCAGCTTCACGAGGGCGTCGATGCGGACGGCGATGGCGTCGGTGATGGCCTTGGCGGTGAGTTCCGTCGGCGTCGGCGGACGATCCATTTGGTAGTAGAGGGCGGCGGCGCGGGCCTTGGCGATCAACGCGGTATTGCCCGAGTTGGTGTTGGTGATGAACTCGGCGAGGGCGGAGGGCAGGCCGACGGCGTTGTAGCCGCGCCCGAGGGAGAGGGAGAGCACGTTGTTGCTGCGGAACTGGACGTTTTGCAGGTCATCCGGGGGCGGCAGGCCGGCGGCGCGCCAGAGGTTGGCGATGTAGGTGTTGGCCGGGAGCAAGCTGGTCGGGCTGTTGAGGAGCGCGACCGTCGGCACAATGCCGTATTTGAGGAAATACTCGTTCGAGAAAAGGATCGAGTTGATGCCATTCGACAGGCCCGAATTGCGGGTCGTGTTGAGCAGGGCCGTGTAATTCGTCGGCGTCGGCCACTGCCCCATCAGCACCCAGTAGGCGGCGAGGATATTGACCGGGGCGACGAAGCCCGGCTGCGTCATCAGATCGGTGACAATCTTGGAGCGGGTGATGGTGCCGGCGGCGAGCTGGTCGGCGAGGTCGGCGATCACGAGCGGGTTGTTGGTCGTGGTGTTCGCAATGTCCGAGTAGGATTGGAGGATGAAGGAGGTGTCGTCCTGGATCGGATTGTTGCGGCGAACGGTGACATTGATCGGAGCGGCGACCGCGGTGTTGGCCGGACTGGAATTGTCGGTGGCCACGGCTGAGATGGTGAAGGTGCCGGAGGTCGTCGGCGTCCAGTTGACCAGGTAGCTGTTGTTGGCATTGCCGCTGGTGCCGAGGCTCACGCCGTTGGCGAAATACTGGACGTTGACGGTGCCGTCGGTGTCGCGGGCATTGGCGGTGAACTGCATCTGGCGGCCGGTGGCCACGGAATTGGGCGTCGCCGTGATCGTGGTAAACGTGGGCGCGAGGCTGGTGGCGGCGACGATGTTGATGAAGCTGGTCGGGGACGCGGCGACGTTGTCCGAGTTGTCGCGGACCAGCGCGACGATTTCGGTGAAGCCGAGGGGCACGCCGACAAACGAGGCGCTGAGGCGCCAGGTGTTGGTGAGCTGGTCGCGGGCGGCAAAGCCGAGGCTGTTGCGGTTGAGATAGAATTCCACGCTCGAGACGCCGCCGTCGGAATCGAGGGCGGTCGCGGTGAGATTGGCGGTGGAGGCGGAGCTCACCGTGTTCGAGACGGCAATCGAGACCGTGGGCGCAATGCCCACGAGGTTGTTCACGACGACGCGGCGCGACACGGTGCTGGTCGCGGTCGGCGAGCTGCCGACGACGGACGAGGAGACCACGGTGTAGGTGTCGGCCAGGGTGGGTGTCCAGATGGCGCGATAGGTGGTCGTGGGGAAGACGCGGGTGGCGTTGATCGTGGTGCGCTGGCCGGTGCTCGCCGAGGCGATGAACTGCACGGTGGGCACCTGGGTGATGTTCGCACCCACGGCGGTCGCTTCGAGGAAGACGGGCGCGCCGACGGTGGTCGAGGTGGTGTTGTTGTTCGGGCTGACCAGCTGGGTGCTCGGGGCCGGAATGGCGGTGACGTTCAACGTCACCACCGGGGTGGAGACGGCGCTGTTGCCGGAATCGTCGGTCGCGACGACGTAGAGGTTGTAATTGCCCGCGACAGTCGGCGTGTAGGTGACGAGGCTCGGACTCTGGGGATTGCCGATGGCGCCGCTGGCGGCCGAGCCGTTCGCAAAGAGCTGCAGGCTGGTGACGGTGCCGTCGCTATCGACCGGCGTCGCGATCATGAAGAACGGCGTGCCGATCGTGACGGTGTTGGCGCCGCCGCCGACGGCGAAGGACTGGAGGGTGACGGAGGGCGGGGAACTGATGGAGGGCGAGAGGTTGATGAGCACCGGC
>CAJAYO010000656.1 GCA_903948415.1 uncultured Opitutia bacterium
GCCAATTTGCGTTTTTCACCGCTCGGTACCAGGCAAGCACAGGCTGCTCTGCATCGCGATAAGCCGGGCGCTTTTCCCAGTAGGCCTTCAAGGTAGAGAGTGCGATGATTCTCATCAGCCAATCGTAGTCCCATATTGGGACCATCGCAACCGCTGAACATACTCCGGTGGAGAACGGCAGCATCGGTACCACGAAAATCAGTTTGTAAGCGTAGGTCTGGCCCAGCGCAAAACACACGCACACCAGGCCGCACCCCGCCGCACACTCCAGCGTCGGCGCGCTTACGGTCAAGCGTGAGCGCCAGACCCGCCACGCCACTCCGCCCGCCACGACCGCCAGCAGAACCAGCCCCCACCGCCACGCCGACGACACGCCCAGCAGCAGCCAAACATGGGAGGCGCCGAACGAGTAGAAACCATCCTCCGACGTCCAATACTTCGCAGTCGCCGCCAACGCCGGCCCCAGCGAGTTCGCGCCCAACACACAGACCAACCCGACCGCGCCCACTTCCGCCGCCAGCTGCCGCCGGCTCGGCGCCGTTACGAGCAAGACCAGCAGGGCTGCCGGATAGTATTTTAGCACGATCCCAACCCCGACCAGGGCCATCGCCGCCACCCGCAGCACGGCCGTGCCCCGCGCCACGAACACCAGCACGACGGCGACGAGCAGAAAAATCATCAGGTCGTTGTTCGCACGGTGTACCGCCATCAGGAAGGCCGGCGACAGCAGCAGCGCCGCGGTCGCCCCGACTTCTTTCCACGTCCGCGGCGCGAGCCGGTGCACCGCCGCAGCGAGAAACCCCGCCAGCAACACCACGCCCAGCCACGGAACATCACTGCGCGTCAGCCCAAGCCGGCCGAACACAAACCACCACGACTAATACAGGTGCGGCCGGCCAAAGAGGTCGAGGCGGTTGACCGTGTAGGGATCGAGCCCTTGCGCAGCCGCGTCGCTCGCCGCAAGCGATCCGTGCAAATCTAGGAACGGCTGCGAAAAATCCGCCACGCCCAATATCCGCCAAAGTCCCGGCACCGCGAAAGCGCCGGCCCACCCGGCCGCTGCGACGACAGCCAGCACCCAGGAGAGCTGTGGGGACTTGGCGTCGGCTTGCATGGATCTCGCTTGCTCCGCGCCCGGCTCAGTGATTCGCCGGCGGTGCGTCATCGCTCACAACGAGCCAGCTCTGCCGCGCCCACCGTCCCCCGAGCTGTTTCTCCGCAATGGGCTCCAGTCGATGGGTGGGCGGCATCAGATCGTTCGGATCAACCCCCATGTCTCCGTTGGCGGAAGTGGGTCGCAGCGTCTGCACGGCGATGACCTCGCGAAAGGTCCCTTGCCACAAATGATAGCCCTTAAGCGCCGCCGCCGCGATGATCGGCGGCACGGCCAACCAACGCACCCCCGACCGCGAGGAGAGCAGGCACGGCACCCCCGGGGCCAGCAGCACAAAAACCGCGAGATCGATATTTGCCCGGTCCAGTGCGAGGAGAACCGGCGGTGAACACAATACGCCCAAGGCCCAGACCACCTCCGCCCACCGACGGGGCCGCAGCGCGGCAACGGCGGAGACGTAGAATGCTGCAGCGAGGGCAAATTCGAGCACGAGCGTATCGGCCCGGGTAGATCCGATTCGCCCGAGCCCCAGCCACCAACGCGCGTAGCTGTGGCCGCGCCCAAAATAGTCCAACGGGTTGGACGCATAAGGATCCAACACGAGCGCGGCCGCATCGTACGCCGCCAGAATCGCATAAAAATCGAGAAACCACGGACCGAGATGGTTCACGCCGAAGGACCGGAAGAGGTCCGGCACCATCGCGAAACAGATCAACACGGCGCCCGACAGGGCCACGAGCGACCACCACCGCAACCGATGCGCCCCGCCCCTTCCGTTGCTCGGTCCATTCACGACGGAAGCCGGTGCCGGATTCATGGCCCGGGCTCGGCTTTGGCGGGAGCAACGAAACCGGCAGCAGGCGCCGTTTCCCCCGTCTCGTCGATTCCCACCAGACGACTCAGCCGCGAATAACGCCCCCCGAACCGCTTTTCCACGATCGGCTCGAGCCGGTAACTCGCCGGCATCAGATCGTCGGGATCGACCCCCATCTCGCCTTTGGCCGACGTCGGCCGGAGCGCCTGCGCGACGATCACCTCTTTGAAGGTGCCTTCGCGCAAATGATAGCCGATCTGCGCGGACCGATGCCGCGCCACGCTGGTATTTATCGTCGGGATGCGCCAAAGCACGAACGGGATCGTGGATTTGTTGGAAACAAACAGCACCGAGCCGGCGCGCTTGAGCAGTTCGTCATGCTCCCACTCAACCTCCTGCATCACGAGGTTCTGGCTCGTGTAGAGTCGCTGCGCCAGCACGGGCAGCCCCCAGACCAGGAGCCAGCCGGCGAACGCCACCGTCGCGATGCGCAAAGCCGGCACCCGCCGGGTGTCGAGGCGATGGACGAACCACGCGGACGCCAGCGCCAGCAACAGACACGTCGGCAGCGCGAAGCGGGACGCGATCGTGTCGTCGAGCCGGCTCCAATAATAGAACATGATCAGGACGAGATTTCCGACGATGCCGGCGCCAAAGGCCACCAGCGTCAACGCCGCCGGGGCGAGCGGGGCGCGCCCGGGGCGGCGCGCCCAGCACCACGCCACCCACAGGAACCAAGCGAGTCCGGCGCAGCCGAGCGCCGACAAAAACCAAGAATTCGCGAGCGCCGGGCCGAGGTTGAAGAAAAACGTCCAGGCCCCCGTCAAATTGCCCGGAAGATAGTCGAGGCCGAAGCGCGAGGTCTGGCCTTCGTTGAGCTGCCAGAGCAGCGGTGACGCATCCAAAAACCGGTTATGCCAGACGCGCGGCACCAGCAGGAGCGGCGCCACCATCGCGGGCCAGGGAAGGATCAGCCGGCCCGCCTTGATCCAGCCGGCGACAATCACCACGGCCACCGGCACCACAAAAATCGCGGATTCGTAGCGGCTCTGCGCGAGCAGAATCGCCCCGAGCACGAGCAGCGAGAGCCGGTCCCCGTCCGGCGCGCGCAGCCACAGCACCGCGAGCGCCATCGTCAGGGCGAGCATCGCGAGATTGTGCAGCTCCATGCCCGCCCCGGTCGCGTTCTGGCCCAGCAAGGGCATCGTGGCGAGGAGCCCGACGGCGAGCAACGCGGCGCCGCGGCCCGCCACCTCCCGCCCAAGCCAGTAGACGAGCGCGAAGAACACCGGCGTCAGCGCGACGTTCACCAAAAAAATGTTCGCGATGCGGTAGCCCGTCAGATCGTGCACCAGCGAGACAAGAAACGTAAAAAAATACGGCCGCTTGTCCAAAAACGTGTCGATGGGCACCCACGAGCCGGCGATGTCGTAGGCGCGGATGACCGTGCCGATCTCTTTCGTCGCATGCATGTGCAGGGCGGTTCCCTGCAGCACATATTCGTCGTACAGCACCTTGTGTTTGAACGGGTCGCTCCACAGGGCGAATGCGGTGGCGAGCAGGATCAACGCACCCGGCCAGCCGGGCCGGCGAATCCACCCGAGCCAGACCGCGCGGCGCGGGGCAGCCACGCGCAACCCCAGCCACCCAAACAGGGCAAACAAACCCAGCATGTAATAGTAGCCCCCGGCGGTGATGATAAGCTTGGCGGCATACGGAGAGATCGCCGCGAAGCCCGCGATCAGCGCGACCAGTGTGCCCACGGCAAACAGTCCTACGCGACGTGGGTCGGGTGCAGCGCGGATCAGATTGAACAACGCGCGGATCAAGGTGCGGGAAAGCGCGCAGGCGGCGCGGCGCGACGGCTGAAAGGAGGACGCAGGCTCACGGCAACATTTTCATGTAGTTCTCCAGATACGCGCGGCGGATCTTTTCGATCTCGGCCCGGTCCTTGGGCACGGGGTGCACGGCCGGATCGGGCGCCGTCAGCGATTGCCCGCCGTCCCGGATCTCCTTGAGCCGGCTCAGGCGCGTGAGCGTCAGCGTCTGCAGGCGTTCCTCCCGGACGGTCTCCAGCACGAAATCGGGACCGAGGTCGTCCCCTTCCCGGAGAGTCTTGCGCCCGGTATCGGCGTCGATGTTGAAGCGTTGGAAAACAAAGACGTCGGAAAAAGCGCGGTTGCGCATCAGGAAAACCAGCGCCGGCCGCCGCAGGCCCTTCGCCTGCACGACCGGCGTGGAGGAAATCTTGTGCGCGATCCACAGGATACAGTCGTTGTCGATGACCATATAGTCGTGGCGCGGCTGCTCGGCGATGAACTCCCGGCGCCACGCAGTTTCCCGACCGGGCAGATAATCCTGCGAGTAGGCGTGCGCCGCCATCGACGGCACACTCCGGGCGAGCAACCCGATCATACTGATGACGACGAGGCCGCGCACCACGCGGGGGCCGGCGAATTGCGGCAACACCGCCAACACGGCCACCACCATCCCAAGCTGCGTCGGTAGGCTGAGGCGGCGAATGACGATGTCGTCAAACTGGCCGTAAAAATAGCACATCAGCAGCGCAAACTGCACCGCGAAGCCGGGGGCGAAGAAGGTCGTCGCGACGATGGCGGGCGACTCTTGCGCCAGGGTGCGAAGCCGTTTCACGACAAGCAGGGCGAAGAAAGGGATAGCGATGCAGCCGAGCGCCGAAAGGACCAGCGAATTGGGCTGCTCCGCGGCCCGGCCAAAAAAATAGTTGAGCGCGTGGGAGAGATTGTCCGGCACGTAATTGAACGCGAAGGGCGTCGTGGAACCGGGCTTGCTCCCCAACTCCCACGCGGAGGCGCGCAGATCGAAAATCCGGTGCTGGAGCGGATAATGGATCATCAGCAACGGCGCGAAAATCACCGGCCAAGAGAGGATCGCCCGGCCTTCGCGCGCCCAGACCCAGAGAACCACGAACGTGACGGGCAGCAGCCAGATGACGGATTCGTAGCGCACCTGGGCCAGCAGCAGGGCCGAAAAACAGAAGGCCGTCAGCGCGGCGGAATCGCGTTTCTCGATGAACCGGGCGGCGAGCAACATCGTGGCCAGGATCATCACGAGGTTGAGCAATTCAAAGCCGCCGCCCGTGGCGTTGTGGGCGAGCAACGGCAGGCCGGCGAACAGGGCGACCCCCAGCCAACCCGCCACCCGCCCGGCGAGAAGCTGCCCCGTCCGGTTGACCAGTCCGAGAAAAACGAAGGTGAGCGTGCCATTCAGGATGAAAGCGTTGGCGGGCCGGTATCCGGTCAGGTCGTGCAGGAGCGACGCGAGAAACGGAAAAAACAGCGGGCGTTTGTCCATCATGCCATCGAGGATCACGAACGCACCCTGGATGTCGCTGCCCCGCACCGGCGTGAGCACGGTCTTGTCCAGGTGCATGCTCATCGAGGTGCCGAGAAGCATGATTTCGTCCATCACGATCTTGAACCCGAACGTCTCGTGCACGAGGAGCACCGTGCCCCCGGCCCCGATCACGCCCACCGAAACCCAGTCGACCCCGCGCCACCGCAGCGCACGGATGTCGTCGCTGCACGTTTGCCAGAGCGCCTGCAGAAAAAGCACAAAAGCGAGCAGCACGAACCAAAAGCCCGCGTTGGAGACAAACACGATCGCCGCATAGTCCGGGATTGCGACGAACCCCAGCACGACCGCCAGCGCGACCGACAGCAGCAGCAGCCAAATCCGCCGGTCGTTTACGAATGGGGCCAAGAGGGGGCTGTTCATGCTGGAACAGGAGGATTGAGGGTGCGGTGGAAAATGAAAAGCCTCTAGGCAAAATCAATCGGCCAAAAAAGAGCCGCCCGCATTTGGCGGACGGCTCCGAAGATCAGGTGCGACCGGACCGGTTAAGGAGCGTAGGTGATCGTACGGGCGCCGGCGATACCGCCGACCGTGATCGTTACGGCCTGGGTGTAACCGTCAGGGTAGGTCTCATTCGCCACGAGGTTCAACGCTTTCACGTAGTTAGCGGCGCCGACGAGATTGTCCTTCGCCACGGTCGAAACGCCATTCTCAAGGAAATACTGGTCGGCCGCGGCGGCCAGTTGGCGGGCATTGTTGAGGATCGCCTTGTCCTGGGACGACGTCCGAACCTTTTGGAACGCAGGAATCGCCATCGCGGCAAGCAGACCGATGATGACAACGACGATCATAATTTCGACGAGGGTGAAGCCCTGACTAATACGGAGTGATTTTTTCATGACTTTAATGTATTTAATTGTTGAGCGAACCCTGGAACCCTAGGCCCACGTGCAAGATTGATACGAGAAGAAACTCCGTAAAGAGTTCATTAATCCACGCCATCAGCAACTACCCATAGGGCTACGTATAAACACCGGCGAAACGTGAGCAAGATGGCACAAAAAAGCCGCCTGTTTGCACAGGCGGCTTGAAGGGGATCGTCTAACCGACTCGATTAGGGAGCGTAGGTGATCGTGCGCGCGCCGGCGATACCGCCGACCGTGATCGTTATAGACTGGGTATAATTGGTCGGGTAGGTCTCACCCGCCACGAGGTTCAACGCTTTAACATAGGCAGCGGCGCCGACGAGGTTCGTCTGGGCCACGGTCGACACGCCGTTCTCAAGGAAATACTGGTCGGCCGCGGCGGCCAACTGGCGAGCATTGTTAAGAATCGCCTTGTCTTGCGAGGACGTGCGGACCTTCTGGAACGCAGGAATCGCCATGGCGGCCAAGAGGCCGATGATGACGACAACGATCATGATTTCGACGAGGGTGAAGCCCTGGGATGATTTATTTTTCATGTGACGAATGGACTAACAATGTATGGATGATAAACGCTCAAGGGCGAGCAGTGGACAAAAACAATCCTCGGACGTCGATTTCTTCAAGGTCAAAATCTTGTGAAGGGCGGCCCGACATATCGCACCCACCCTTGCGCATGACTACTTAGATCACCCGACCGGCGGCACCTCCGTCCCTGGCTACTTCTTCGCCGCCGGCTTCTTGCGAGTCGCCGGCACACGTTTCACGGCGGGCTTGGGCTTCGCGGCGGGCTTGGGCTTCGCGGCGGGCTTGGGCTTCGCGACCGCCAGCAGTTTCGCGATCGAAACCGCGGTGGCATCCTTCCAAAGGTTCTCCAATCCATACTGGGCGCGCCGTTCGGCCGAAAAGAGGTGCACCATCAAATCGAACAAATCGATCACGGTCCAGCCGCTCTCCTGGGCCGTCTCCACGCCGACGATCCGCGTCTTGGACGCGTCGATCACCTTCTCCAACTCCACCCGCAAGGCGCGCAGGTGGGGTTCAGAGGTCGCCGTCGCGATCACGAGATAGTCGGTGATGGACGACTGGGCACTGACGTCCAGTACCCGCAGATCACCCGCCTTTTTTTCGTCGAGCGCGCAGCAGCACAATTTAACCAGTTCGAGCGTGGCTTGTTTCTTCGATTTCATGCAGTGGCCCGATACAAACCCTTTTCTTTGATTTTAACAATGGCCTTGTGCGGCACAAAATAATCGAGCGACAACCCGCGCCGCGTCCGCTCCCGCAGCTCCGTCGAGTTGATCGCCAGCAAATGCCCGTCGCACCGATGCAGCCGCAGCCCCGGGATCTCGGGGTGGGCGCGCACCGGAAACCCCGGGCGCTCCAGAAAAATGAACTCCACCAGCTTCACGAGCTCCGCAATGTCCTTCCACAGATGCAGCTTCGGGAGTTGGTCACCCCCGATGACCCAATAGAGCTCATCGTGCGGATAGAGCGCGCGGAAATAACGCGCCGAATCGACCGTGTAGCTCACCCCTCCGCGCCGCAGTTCGATGTCGGAAATTTCAAACCGACGGTCCCACTCCACGGCCGCCCGCAACATCCCGAGCCGGTCCTCCGCCGAGGACTGCACGTCGTTGGGTTTGAGCGGCGCCTGGGCCGCCGGCACCAAAATGAGCCGGTCCAGCGTGTGCTGCTCATAGGCGTCCTGTGCAGCCATCAGGTGACCAAAATGCACGGGATCGAAACTCCCGCCGAGGAATCCAATTTTCACAGCCGCGCACCGTGGTCACGCCCTACCCGGCGGGCAAGGCCCAATTCCAAGCGGCGGCCCCAAGGGCGCCCCCATCGGCTTTGCCCCCTGTTTTGGTTAGGCTCGCCTTTTCCCGGCGCGATTCGCACCGTCGCGCCGATGCCGCCCGGGTGGTGGAATGGTAGACACTAGAGACTTAAAATCTCTTGTTCGTAAGAGCGTGCGGGTTCGAGTCCCGCCCCGGGCACCAAGCGACCGGCACGGTTCCGGCGCTTCATGCGGTGCGGGCCGCGTTCGTTGCGCGCGCGGGCCCCAGGCCGACCTTTTTTCGTCGCCTCTCTTGTCTTTCCGCCCGGCAACCCACCCGGGCGACCGCACCGCGCCCGGTCCTCACCCATTCACCCGCACAATCCACTTGTCGGTCTCCGTTTTTGTAATAACCGTCCGGTTACCGTATGCCAGTGTCCCCTTCGTTCCCGCCCACCCGGTCGTCGCTGCCTTGCCCTCCCGGAGCCGTGGACGACTTTATCGGGGAGCCCACGGACCGCGTGATCGAAGTGCTCGCCCGAACCCCCGGCCCGTTTCTGGTGCTCGGGGCGGGCGGTAAAATCGGACTCCATCTTGCGCTCATGCTCCGCCGCGCGCTTGACCGACTCGGCCGGTCGGACCGCGTCATCGCCGTGTCCCGTTTTCGCACGCTGCGCGATCGCTCCGCGTTCGACTCACGCGGCGTCGAGTCCTTCGCCTGCGACCTCACCGATCCCGCCGGGCTCGCCGCCCTGCCCAATGCACCCACGGTCTTCTTCCTCGCCGGCGTGAAATTCGGCACCGCCTCCGCCCCCGACCTCCTGCACGCCCTGAACGTTGATTTGCCCCAGCGCGTCGCCGCCCGCTTCCGCCGTTCCCGCATCGTCGCCTATTCCTCCGGTTGCGTCTACCCCTTCGTCCCGATCGCCTCCGGCGGCGCCACCGAGCAGACGCCCCCCGCGCCCGTCGGCGACTACGCCGCCTCCTGCCTCGCCCGCGAACACGCCTTCGCCGGCGCCGCCACCGACCAGGGCAACCCCGTCGCCCTGATCCGCCTCAACTACTCCGTCGAATTCCGCTACGGACTCCTCGTCGACCTCGCGCAACGCGTCCTCGCCCGCGAACCTGTCGATGTCACCATGGGCCACGTCAACGTCATCTGGCAGACCGACGCCGTCGCCCACAGCATCCAAGCCCTCGAATTCGCCGGCTCACCTGCCGCCCCCATCAATCTCACCGGCGCCGACACGCTTTCGGTCCGCGACCTCGTTCACCGCTTTGGCGCCATCGCCGGCGTCCCCGTGGAACTCACCGGCACCGAAGCCGGCACGGCGTGGCTCAACAACGCCGCCCTCTCGCACCGCCTCTTCGGCGCCCCGCTCACCTCCGTCGACACCATGATGCACTGGATCGTCGCGTGGCTCCGCTCCGGCGGCGACACCTGGGGCAAACCCACGGGCTTCGAACGCCGCGACGGCCGCTACTGAGCCGAACCGTCCTTCGCATCCTGGCGCCTGCCCCTCCACTCCACCGTGCTCCCCGCCGCCCTCCGCCGTCACCTCCGCGCCGGCCAAGTCATCCCCGCTCTCCCGCTCGCCCTCCGACGCAATCGCCGTTGGGACGAACCCCGCCAACGCGCACTCGTCCGCTACTATCTTGATGCCGGCGCGGGCGGCCTCGCCGTCGGGGTCCACTCGACCCAGTTCGCCATCCGCGATCCGAATATCGCGCTCTACACGCCCGTCCTCCGTCTCGCCGCCGACAGCGCCGCCGCCTGGCTCGCCTCCAACCCGCCCGCGCGTTCGCCCACGCCCGCGCGCCCTTTCGCCCTCATCGCCGGACTCTGCGGACGCACGCCGCAGGCGCTCGCCGAAGCCCGCACCGCCCGCGACCTCGGCTATCACGCCGGCCTCCTCAGCCTTGGCGCGTGGCACTCCTCCGCCGATACCGAAAAGAAAATCCTCGCCCACTGCCGCACGGTCGCCCGCGCGATCCCGCTCATCGGTTTTTATCTTCAACCCGCCGTCGGCGGCCGCGTGTTCAGCTACGCTTTTTGGCGCGCGTTCGCCGACCTCCCCGAACTCGTCGCCATCAAGATCGCCCCGTTCAACCGCTACCGCACTCTCGACGTCGTCCGCGCCGTGCTGGAGTCCGGCCGCGACGACGTCGCTCTCTACACCGGCAATGACGACAACATCCTCGCCGACCTCCTCACGCCTTTCACGTTCGGCGGCCGCACGCGCCACATCGACGGCGGGCTCCTCGGCCAGTGGGGCGTCGGCACGCACGCCGCCGTCCGCCTCTTCGCCGACGTCCAGCGCGCCCGCGCCCGCCCCCGCCTCGACGCCGCCTGGCTCGACCGCAACGCCGCGCTCACGGACATGAACGCCGCCGTCTTCGACGCCGCGCACGCCTTTGCCGGCTGCCTCCCCGGCATCCACGAAGTCCTCCGCCGCCAGGGCCTCCTTGCGACCCACGCCTGTCTCGACCCCCACGAAAGCCTGTCCCCGGGCCAGGCCGCCGAACTCACCCGTGTCGCCCGCGCCTACCCCTGGCTCACCGACGACGAATTTGTGGCAGTCAACGTCCACCGTTGGCTTGCTTGAGCGGGCCTTTCCCTGCACGTCTCATCGCGCCCCTCCATGCCCCCCAGCGGCCTCTTCGATTTTCAAGTCAACGGCTTCGGCGGAGTCGATTTCCAACGCGACGGACTCACCCGCGCGCAATTCGACCACGCCATCGCCGCCCTCCGCCGCCACCGCACCGCCGGCCTCTTTGTCACGCTCATCACCGACGACGTCGACGCCCTCGCCCGCCGTTTCGCCGCCTTCGAGCATCTCTGCGCCGCCTCGCCCGCCTCCGCCACCGCGGTGCTCGGCTATCACTTGGAAGGCCCGTGGCTGTGCCCCGAACCCGGTTACCGCGGCGCCCATCCCGCCGCGCCCATGCACGCGCCCTCGCTCGCCGAATTCGCACGCCTGCAAGCCGCCGCCCACGGCCGCATCCGCCTCGTCACCCTCGCGCCCGAATGGCCCGGCAGCCCCGAGTTCATCGCCGCCGTCACGGCCGCCGGCGTCCATGTTTCGCTGGGACACACCCAGGCCACCGACGCGCAAATCGACGGCGCCATCCGGGCCGGCGCCCGCTTCGCCACCCACGTTGGCAACGGTTGTCCGCTCCAACTCCACCGCCACGACAACATCGTGCAACGCCTCCTCGCCCGCGACGAACTCACCGCCTGCTTCATCCCCGACGGCGTCCACCTCCCGCCGGCCGTTCTGCAGAATTTTTTCCGCGCCAAACCCCCCGGCCGCGCCCTCTTCACCACCGACGCCATGGCCGGCGCCGGCGCGGGTCCCGGCCGCTACACCATCGGCCCGCACGAGATCGAAGTCGGCCCGGACCGCATCGCCCGCCAACCCGGCGCACAAAATTTCGCCGGCTCCACGCTCACCCCTGACGAAGGCGTCCGAAACATCGCCGCCTACCTCGGCCTCTCACCCGACACCGCCCACGCCCTTTGGTCGTCCGCCCCCGCCGCCGCCTTCGGCGTCAGCCTCCCCGCTCTCGACCTGAGCCATTAGCCGCACGTCTCCCGTCGCTCCTCCTCCCCTCCCATGCCCGTCTCCGCCCCGCACTACACGACCGCCGGCCGTCTCGCCGTCGAAGTCCACGCCGACCGCCCTGCCCTCGGTCGTGCCGCCGCCCGCGCCGTCGCCGCGCACCTGCACGGCGTCCTCGCCCGTCAGGGCGAGGCCCGCGTCATCTTCGCCTGCGCCCCGTCGCAGGACGAATTCCTCGCCGCCCTCGTCCACGAGGCCCGATCCCTTGCGCTCGACTGGTCGCGCATCACGGCGTTTCACATGGACGACTACGTCGGCCTCGCCGCCGCGCACCCGCAGAGCTTTCGCCACTACCTCCAGCACCATCTCCTCCGCCACGTTCCCCTCGGCCGCTTCCATCCTCTGCCCGCCGAACAGCCCGACGCCGGCGCCGTCGCCGCCCGCTATTCCGCCCTCCTCCGCGAAAAGCCCATCGATCTTATCTGCATGGGCATCGGGGAAAACGGCCACATCGCCTTCAACGACCCGCCCGTCGCCGACTTCGCCGACCCGCTCCTCGTCAAAGTCGTCGAGCTCGACCTCACCTGCCGCCAACAGCAGGTGAACGACGGTTGCTTCCCGACGCTCGCCGACGTGCCCCTCCACGCATTCACGCTCACCGTCTCCGTTTTCCGCCAGGCGAAACGCCTCAGCATTCACGTCCCGGGTCCCCGCAAAGCCGCGGCCGTCGGCGCCACCGTCCAAGGCCCGGTCTCCACCGCCTGCCCCGCCTCGATCCTCCGCCTCCATCCCGACGCCACCCTATACATCGACACCGCCGCCGCCGCCCTCCTCTCCACCTGATCCCTCCGCCTCACCGTTTCCCTCCTCCCCATGTTCCGCCTCTGCTCCCTCCTCGCCGTCCTCGCGCTTCTCCCGCTCCGCTCCGCCGAACCCGCCCCGCTCCGGCTCGGTCTCATCGGACTTGATACGTCCCACGTCATCGCGTTCACCAAAACCTACAACGACCCCGCCGCCCCCAACCACGTCCCCGGCGGCAAGGTGGTCGCCGCCTTCAAAGGCGGCAGCCCCGACATCGAGTCGAGCGCCTCCCGCGTCGAAGGTTACACGAAGGAGCTGGTCGAAAAATACGGCGTCAAACTCTACGACTCCATCGAGGCGCTCGCCCAGAACGTCGATGCGATCTTGATCGAAAGCGTCGACGGCCGGCCGCACCTCGACCAGTTCCGCCGCACCCTCGCCGCGAAAAAACCCGTGTTCATCGACAAGCCCCTCGCCGGCTCGCTCAAGGACGCCGTCGAAATCGTCCGCCTCGCCCGCGAACACAAGATCCCCCTCTTCAGCTCCTCCTCGCTCCGTTACCCGCCGGAATCGTTCGCCGCCAGGTTCGCCAAGATCGGCGACATTACGTCCGTTTACTCCATCGGCCCCGCCGAGTACGAGCCCCACCACCCCGATTTCTTCTGGTACGGCATCCACTGCGTCGAGGCGCTCTACACCGTTCTCGGGCCCGGCTGCGTCTCGGTCCAACGTACCCACTCCGCCAACACCGACGTCATCACCGGCGTCTGGTCCGACGGCCGCGTCGGCATCGCCCAGGGCAACCGCAAAACCTTCAAAGGCTACGGCGTGACCGCCGTCGGCACCAAGGGCGTCGCCACCGCCGGCGAAAAACAGAACTATCACGGTCTCACCGTCGAAATCATGAAGTTCCTCCAAACCGGCCTCTCGCCCGTCGCCCCCGAAACCACCCTCGAGCTGATCGCCTTCATGGAGGCCGCCGACGAAAGCAAACGCCGCGGCGGCGCCCCCGTCACGATCGCCGAAGTCCTCAAAAAAGCCGGCGCGAAGTAACCTGCCCCGTCATTTTCTCGTTCGCATTCGGCGACCATCGCGCCGTCCCTCTCTGTCCATGAACTTTCCCGACCACATCACCCTCATCTCCGACGAAGTCTCCCAGGACCTCCCCGTCATCCGGACCTTCCTCCGCGAGTTCAAGCTCCCCGGGATCGAACTCCGCAGCCTCAACGGCCGCGCCTTCAAAGACCTCACCCGCGCCGACGTCGCCGAGGTCGCGACCGCAGCGCGCGCCGAAGGCTGGCGCGTCGTCGGCTGCGCGACGCCCGTCTTCAAGTGCGACCTCGACGACCCCGTCGCAATCGCCGCCCACCGCGACATCTTTAAACGCAGCCTCGACGTCGCCCGCGAACTCAACGCCGACCTCCTCCGCGTCTTCACCTTTCTCCGCACGCCGAATCCCGCCGAACCCGCGAAACAGGCCCGCGTCGTCGAACACCTCGCCGGCCTCCTCGACCTCGCGGCCGGCTCGGGCATCCGCCTCGGCGTCGAAAACGAACACTCCTGCCTCGCGGCCACCGCCGAGGAAACCCTCGCCATCCTCGCCCCGCTCCCCGCCGACCGCGCCGGCGCGATCTGGGATCCGTGCAACGTCCTCTACGTGCCCGGCGCCGTCCCCGCCACGCCGGCCGACCTCGTCCGCCTCGCGCCGCGCCTCTTTCACCTCCACGTCAAGGATGCCGTCCGCCACGCCGCCGTCGCCGCCGGCTCCGCGCACATCGCGGCGGGCGTGCCGGTGGGCCTCGGCGAAGTCGATTGGCGCGCCCACCTCCGCGCGCTCCGGACCACGGACTACCGCGGTCTCCTCTCGCTGGAGACGCATTGGCGCCTCGAAAAAATCGACGAGTCGCTCCTGCACCTTCCCGCCGGCCACGCCTTCTCCCACGGCGGCGAAGTCGCCAGCCGCACCTGTCTCCACAATCTCAAGTCGATCCTCGAAACACTCTGAGCGTGCTGGCGGGCGGACCCGCTCCCCGGCGCTTTCCGCCCCGCCGCCCCCCGGGCGCGCAGCTCTACCGCCGCGCAATCCCCTCGAACACCAGCGCGAGCACCTGCTTCAAGCCCTGCTGCTTCACCTCCGCGTTGCCGAGATCCAGATTCAAGCTCTGCGACAGCGAAAAGCGGTTCGAGTGATAGATGAAGCACAGGCCGATGAAGTGGATCAGCAGGTGCGCCACATCCAGTTCCGCGCGAAATTCACCCGAGGCAATCCCCGCCTGCACGATCGCCTGAAACCGCTCAAAAAACGGATTCTTCGTCAACAGGTGGTTCTCCTTCGTCAGGTGCCGCCCCTTTTCGAGATTCTCCCACTGCAGCAACCGCGTGAACTCCGGCTCCTCGTCGAGGAACTTAAAGTAGCTCTCCAACAGCCGCGCCAGTTTCTCGGTCGGACTGCGCCCGAGCTCCACCGCATGAAACTCGATCGACTCGATGCGGCCATACACCTCGACGAGCGCCGCCTCGAACAGCGCATCCTTGCTGCCAAAATAGTGGTAAACCATCCGCTTGTTCACCTTCGCGAGGTCGACGATCTCATCCACCGACACCGCGTGAAACCCCTGCTTCGCGAAAAGCTTGATCGCCGCCTGCAGGAGGCGGCGGCGCGTGCGGTCGGGGTTGCGCTGAACCGGCGGGGAGGTGGCCATGGAGGAAGCCGGACCGTGGCAGAACGAAAATCCCGACGGAAGCGCAATCCGTGTCCCCCCGTCCGCCCTACGCTCCCCGCATGAACTGCCCGAACGCCGCCGCCCCCGCCCGCAGCTCCCGCTCCACGATGAACTCATCCTTCGTATGCGCCTGCCGGATGCTGCCCGGCCCGAACGCCACCGCCGGTGTCCCGTGCGCGGCAAAAATATTCGCGTCGCAAAACCAGTCCGCCGCCGCCCATCCCCGCCCCGCCCCGCGCAACCGCTTCGCCCACGGCCCGCCCTTTTCGGTCACAAACGCCGGGCCTTCGCGGTGCAAACTCAGTTTCGCCCGCGGCGCGTGCCGCGCGATCAACGCCGCCAGCCGCCGCCGCACCTCCGCCGCCGCGCACCCCGGGTGCACGCGGATATCCAGCCCGATGCGACACTGCGCCGGCACGAGGTTCAATTCCCCACCGCCCTGCAACACCCCGAGATTCAAACTGCACCCGCCCAACACCGGGTGCCGTTGCGCCGCGAGCCACGGCGCCAACTCCGCCTGGAGCGCCTGCACCAGCGGCAGCGCGCGGTAGACCGCATTGTCGCCGCGCTCCGGCTTCGCCCCGTGCGCCGCGCGTCCCGGCACCGTGATCCACACGCGCAGCACGCCCTTCGCCGCATAGACGACCTTCAGATCCGTCGGCTCCAGCGCCACCGCAAAGTCCGCCCGCAACCCCGCCTTCACCAGCGCCTGGGCGCCCAGACTCCCCTGTTCCTCCCCCGCCGTCGCCGCGACCACCCAGCGGACCGCCGACGTGCGCCGCTCCGCCGACCGCACCCATTCCCCCACCGCCGCCAGCAGCGCCGCCGTCGGCCCCTTCGTATCGCACGCCCCCCGCCCGTGCAGCCGCCCGTTACTTTCCGTGAGCTTGAACGCCGGCACCGTCATCCCGCGCACCCCCACGGTGTCGAGATGCGGCGCAAACACCACCGTCGCCCGCGCCTTCCGCGCCGGCTCAAACACCCCCACCACACTCGGCCGCCCCGGCGCAATCAGCGCCGTCGTCACCGCCCCGCCCAAGGACCGCAAATGATCCGCCATCCAGGCCGCCATCGCCGCCTCCCCCGGGATCGTCCCCATCGCGTCCGCTTCCGGATGCACGCTGGGCAACGCGACCAGCTCGCGCAGAATTTTCTTCGGATCGTGGGTGGGAACGGCCATCGCCCCGGCACCCTGGCCCCGGCCACCCCCCGGGTCACGCCCCATCTCCCGCATCTTCATGCTCGCACCGCACCGCGCCCGCATGCCACGTTCTCTCCGCCCTCGTCCTCCCCACCCTCTCCGTCTTCGCTTCGTCCTCCTCTCTTCTACCCATGTCCTCCCCCGAATCCTCCCCGAAAGGCCGCCTGTTCTTCATGATGGTGCTCGAATTTTTCATCTGGGGCGCCTGGCTCCCGCTGATCTTCGGCTACCTCCCCAGCCTCGGGTTCACCCCCGGCCAGCAATCGCTGATTCTGAACGCCTTTCCGGTCGCCTCGATCGTCGGCATGTTCTTCAGCAACCAGTGGGCCGACCGCAAATTCAACCCCGAGAAATTCCTCGCGTTCTCCCATCTCGTCGGCGGCCTCGCCATCCTCGGCTGCGGCTTCACCAAGGAGTTCCTCCCCTTCTTTCTCCTCATGCTCGTGCACTGCCTGCTCTACGTGCCCACGATTTCGATCACCAACTCGATCGCCTTCGCCAACATGAAGAACCCCGAGAAGGAATTCGGCCTCGTCCGCATGGGCGGCACCATCGGCTGGATCCTCGCCGCCTGGCCCTTCACCTTCATCTTCGTCAACTGGGCCGCCGTCGACGCCGCCAATCCCGCCGGCCTCGTCGACTGGCTCGGCAAAGCCCTCGCGAATCCACTTACTGGCGACGCCGCGAAAGCCGCCACCAAGTGGACCTTCATCGTCGCCGGCCTCGCCTCGCTCGTCCTCGCCGCCTTCAGCCTCACGCTCCCGCGCACCGCGAAGAAGCCCGCCGTGGCCCAGGGCACCGTCGAAAAACTCGCCTGGCTCGAAGCCCTCAAACTCCTCAAACACCCGTTCATTCTCGTCCTCTGGCTCGTCACCCTCGCCGATTCCTTCGTCCACAACTGCTACTTCAGTTGGACCGGCGTCTTCCTCAACACCGCGAAGGAAGCCGGCGGCGTCGGCATCGCCTCCAACTGGATCGCTCCCATCATGAGCATCGGTCAAGTCGCCGAAATCCTCACGATGTTCGTCCTCGGCGCGACCCTGAAGAAGTTCGGTTGGCGCACCACGATGATCGTCGGCATCCTCGGCCACGCCGCCCGTTTCGGCGTCTACGCCTTCTTCCCCCAGAGCGCACTCGCCATTATTCTCATCCAAGTCCTCCACGGCATCTGCTACGCCTTCTTCTTCGCGACCGTCTACATCTTTGTCGACGCCTACTTCCCGAAAGACATCCGCTCCAGCGCGCAAGGCCTCTTCAACCTCCAGATCCTCGGCCTCGGCGCCCTCCTCGCCTTCTCGATCTGCCCGTGGCTCATGCAGGATATCTACACCAAGGCCAACCTCGTCGACTTCAAGGGCCTCTTCCTGGTCCCCTTCGCCGTCGCCTCGACGGCCGCGATTGCCCTCGCCTTGTTCTTCCGCCCGCCCACCTCCGGTCCCGGCGCGGCCCTCCCCACCGGCGCCGCCCCGCACTGAGCCCCGCGCAACCGCCCTGCCGTTTTTCCGATGCCCCCCAAACTTCGCATTCTCGTCGTCGGCTGCGGCCACATGGGCGTCTCCCACGCCCGGGCCTACCACAACATGGCCGACGATTTCACCATCGTCGGCCTCGTCTCGCGCGGCCCCGTCTCGCGCGAGAAACTCAACGTCGAGTTCGGCAGCCGCTACGCCGAATTTTCCGACTACGCCGACGCCCTCGCCCGCACCAAGCCCGACGCCGTCTGCATCAGCACCTACGCCGAGACGCATGCCGACTACGCGATCGCCGCGATGGAGGCCGGCGCCCACGTCTTCCTCGAGAAACCCGTCGCCGACAACCTCGCCGACTGCGAACGCGTGATCGCCGCCGCCCGCCGCCTCCACAAAAAACTCCTCGTCGGCTACATCCTCCACGTCCACCCCTCGTGGCAGAAATTCACCGAACTCGCCCGCACCCTCGGCAAGCCCCTCGTCATGCGGATGAACCTCAACCAGCAGAGCTCCGGCCCCAACTGGGAAACCCACAAAAACCTCCTCCGCACCACCTCCCCCATCGTCGACTGCGGCGTGCACTACGTCGACGTCATGTGCCGCATGACCGGCTCCCGCCCCGTGAGCGTCAACAGCATCGGCGCCCGCCTCTCCGACGAGATCGCCGCGGACCAGATCAACTACGGCCACCTCCAGGTCACCTTCGCCGACGGTTCCGTCGGCTGGTATGAGGCCGGCTGGGGCCCGATGATGAGCGAGACAGCGTTCTTCGTGAAGGACGTGATCGGCCCGCGCGGCTGCGTCAGCATCGTCGCCGCCACCGCCGCCGCCGCCGGCAAGTCCGCCGACATCGATTCCCACTCGAAGACCGAATCGATCCGCCTCCACCACGCCCTCCGCGGCCCCGACGGCCAGTTCTCCAAACGCGACGAAATCATCGACGTCAACGACGAGCCCAACCACGACGAACTCTGCCGGCGCGAACAGGACGTCTTCCTCCGCGCGATCCGCGAGGACACCGACCTCACCGAGCATTGGCAGAGCGCCATCGACAGCCTCCGCATCGTCCTCGCCGCCGACCTCTCCTTCCGCGAGGGCCGCACCGTCAAACTCTAAGGCCGGATTCCACGCGCGGCCCTCCGCGCGCGTCCGATCCGGCGACCGGCCCTCCCGCCGGCCCCTCAAAAAAGCCCGGGCCACTTCGCCCGGGCCGGTGGCTCATCGTGCGGAGGCGGCCGCGCTCAGCGCGGTCCGTTTACCGGGCCGCCCTGGCTGTTGTCAGCGTCGAACCCGTCTTTGGCCCGGATGTGGTCGGCGCTCGGGTCTTTGCCGGAATACCCCAAGACCTCCTCGCCCCACCACAGAAACGCCCTCGTGAGGGTCTGGTTGCCGCCAATGTAGGCCGCGTTCGGGTAGTTGTCGTCCGCGGCGATCCGGTGCTTCGCAAGCCGGGACGTGGGAATCGTGCCGCTGGAGCCCATCATCGCCGCCGCGGTCTTCAGGGTCACGTGGTCGAAAGACTTGAGGGCAAAGTGCGCAATCTTGCGCGTGGAGCGCTCCA